>NZ_JAUOPX010000041.1:0-39060 GCF_030547455.1 Motilimonas sp. 1_MG-2023
GCTATCGCCACAAAAGGCTGAAGCAGAATACTTCAAAACTTATAACGAGGTGGCCAGTTTTAGTTGACCACTACACTATACTTAGGCGCGAATCAAGCTTTAAGTGACGATGAGATAGAGGACGTGTCAATGAGTGAACTCAATCCTTACCAGCCCATTGCATGTGATAAGTATGACTACCTCGAGCTGGCGTGCCTTAAACAACAACCTTTACACTTGGTGCTGATAGATCAAAGTTGTCACCTTGTGATTCCTCACACGCTACGCATTAAGTCGGATCGAGGCGAGTGGCTAGAAGCCGAAGAAAATGGTCATCCTCAAGCGTTTCGACTTGATAGCATTAGTAAATTTAAGTTTGCCGAAATCAGCCTCCCGCAAGACTGGATAAACTTAGCACCATATAAAAATGACTAAATTATGATTGATATAACGCGAACATAAAAAACAAAAAAAATCAAAATCTTAAATATTAATCAACCCAAAAATCCCCCAACCTCCCGACAGCAAACAGACGCCAATTCGCATAAAAAAAATGAATATCGCTATACTCAACAAACAGAGGCAACTTGCCTGCCAGGGAGAAAGAGTATGGATCTACAAATTAAACACAAAATGATTTTGGCCTTACTCGTGCCATTATTATTGCTCGCTTCTATCAGCATACTAGCGGTTAATGTAATGGGAAAAATAGACCATAGCCTGAATAGTTTATATAACGACAGAGTTGTGCCTCTCGAAGACTTAAAAATCATTGCTGATGAATATGCCGTTTCGGTTATCGATGCCATTAACAAAGCCAACGCAGGAGGCATAAGTGCACAAGAAGCCGCTCTCGCCCTACAAAAAGCAACACGTACAATTGAACAACGCTGGGAAAAATACCTATCAACAACACTAACAACCAAAGAGCAGCAACTCGCACAAGAAGCCGATAAGTTGTTTACACCAGCCAACAATGCGATAACACACCTCCACAGTAAACTGGCCTCATTCAATGGCAACCTTTCCGGACAGCTCACTCAAGATATTATGCCTTTATACCAAGTCATCGATCCCATAAGCAGTAAAATATCTGAATTAATTAGCCTACAACTTCATGTGGCAAAAGAAGAAAGAGGAGCCGCGCATCAGGCTTACATCACCTCAACTAAATGGTTTATCACACTGACTATTTGCGCGTTATTAGCCAGTATTATACTGGGGATTTGGGTTAACCGTAGCGTAATGAAGCCTATCACCAACATTTTAAGTACACTTAAAACAGTCAGAGAAGAGCTCGACCTTAGGGTCGATTTTAAGGTCTATAACAATGATGAATTAGGCCAAATCTCAAAAGATCTGACTGGGGTAATCCAACATCTAGGTAAAATTTTAAACGGCATTAGCCAAGCCGCAATGACCATCAATGAGTCAAGTGATGAGCTGAGCCGCTTTACTCAACAAACTAACGAACGAATGTCATTGCAACAAAATGAAACCGAACAGACAGCCACCGCAATGAACCAAATGACGGCCACAGTGCAAGAAGTCGCACAAAGTGCCAACTCGGCAGCAGACTCGGCAAGAGAGGCTGATAACACGGCCACTTCCGGTAACGAGATAGTACAAAAATCCATCCAAAGCATGTCAAAATTATCAGCACAAATTGAGCAAACATCCGTCGTCATCAATCGGTTGAATGTAGAGAGCCAAAATATCGGGCAGGTACTTGAAGTAATAAAAGGTATTGCTGAACAAACTAACTTACTGGCTCTTAACGCTGCAATTGAAGCCGCCCGTGCCGGTGAACAAGGCAGAGGTTTTGCAGTTGTAGCTGATGAAGTAAGAACGCTGGCACAACGTACACAAAAATCGACGTTAGAAATTGAATCTATGATTGAAAAATTACAATCAGGAGTACAAGAGGCTGTCACGGCAATGGAGCTTGGCACTCATGATGTTAAAGATGCCAATGATCATACCATTCAAGCGGGGGATGCTTTAATTAAAATTGTTAACTCGGTTGATGTCATCAGCGACATGAATACCCATATCGCGACGGCGGCAGAAGAGCAAAGTAGCGTTGCCGAAGCCATTAACCAAAGCATAATAGCTATCAGTGATATCGCAAAAACAGCCAGTACCGCAGCACAAGAATTAGAGATATCGGTGGGTCAACTAAATGAGGTTGCTGTTAACATGCGCTCTCAGGTCGGCGAGTTTAAGCTTAAATCAGAGCATTAACTATGGCTTTACACTTATTCAAGCAGTAAACGAAAACTTAAAGAGAGAAAAACTGCTCGCTGGTCGCTGTGGCTTGTTTAATCAATTCAGCTATATTCTGTCCTCGAGCATCTGCGATAGTTTGCGCAATATGAGGCAGATATTGCGGTAGGTTACGGCTCGATTTTGGCTTAGGACGCAACGTGCGCGGCAATAAATACGGGCTATCTGTTTCTATCATCAAGCGGTTACCTGGGATGAGTTTAACTGCTTGATGTAAATGTAAGCCACGGCGCTCGTCACAAATCCAGCCGGTGATGCCAATATGTAAATCAAGATCGAGGTAAGCTTTTAAATCATCTAATTCACCTGTAAAGCAGTGCAATACAGCAGCAGGTAAGCGATCCCGATAAGGTTTGAGAATTTCAATAAATCGAGCCCTTGCATCACGCTCATGCATAAACACCGGTAATTGCAGCTCGACCGCTAACTCAAGCTGCTGCTCAAATACTTTATCTTGCACTGGTCGAGGTGAAAAATCTCGATTGTAGTCTAAGCCACACTCCCCCACCGCTTTAACTTGAGGCAAGGCCCATAATTCACGTAACGATGCCCATGTTGATTCAGACACACTTTTTGCATCATGCGGGTGCACCCCTGCCGTGGCATAAAGATAACCGGGATATTCAGCAGCAAGCTCAGCTGCGGCTTGGCTTTCGGCTAAATTAGTACCGGTAACTATCATTCCTGTTACGCCCGCATCTTGGGCTTGCGCGATAACTTGCCCCCGGTCTTTATCAAAGCGCTTGTTGGTTAAATTAATACCGATATCGATCATGCAGATTCACTCCCATCATCTGCTGGTGCTTTCACATAAAAACGAGAAAACAGCAAGCCTAACTCAAATAACAACAGCATAGGAATCGCTAGCATGGTTTGTGAAATGATATCTGGCGGCGTCAATAACATACCAATCACAAACGCAGCCACCACAATATAAGGTCGCTTAGCTTTAAGTTGGGCTGGCGTCGTGGCCCCAGTCCAACAAAGTAACAAGGTTGCAATTGGGATTTCAAATGCTAGGCCAAAAGCAAAAAATAATTTAAGAACAAAATCTAAATAACTACTAATATCGGTAGCAATGGTGACGCCTTCGGGCGCTACCGAGGTAAAGAATTGAAACGCAAGGGGGAAAACCACATAGTAAGCAAACGCTATACCACCATAAAATAGCACCGCACTAAAAAATACTAACGGGGCGACCAGCTTTTTTTCGTGTTGATATAAACCTGGCGCAATAAATCCCCAAGCTTGATACAACAAATACGGCATTGCTAAGAAGATACTTAGCACTATGGTTAATTTAATTGGCGTGAAAAAAGGTGTCGCAACATCCGTTGCTATCATACTGGTGCCTTCAGGAAGGCGACTGGTCAGAGGCTCAGCAACAAAATAGTAAATATCATTGGCAAAGTAGACTAGGCCAAGAAAAATCACCGCCACCGCCATCACAGCGCGTAACAAGCGGTTACGCAGTTCCATTAAATGACTAATTAATGGCGCCGCAGATTGCTCTGGTTTTACGTCAGACATTTATTTCTTTTCCTGCTCGTCGCCCTTTATGTCAACAGACGGGGGAACATCATTATTTACCACACTCGACTCAGGATCCAAAGCAGCTGGATTTTTAGCATAAGGTCGAGTGACTGACTCTGCCGCTTGTTTTAAGCTTTCTACTGATTCATGTAACTCGGGTGAAATATCTTTCAAGCCCTGTTGCTCAGCCTTACGCAAATTTTCATGTAACTCATGAATCTTCAACTCTTGGGAAAGCTCATTCTTCATTGTATTGGCAGTCCCTTTCACGGTGCGAACCCAATGCAACACCGTTCGTATCGCAACAGGTAAACGCTCAGGGCCTAATACAATCAAACCAATCACTGAAATAAGGACGATTTCCCAAAAACCGATATCAAACATAGCGGGTTAATCCTGCTCTTTTTGTTTGCTTTTTTCGTCTTTTGGATCCAAATCTGCTTGTTTCTTTTGTGCTGGATCAGCCAAATTTTTGGTGCTATCTGCAGAGTCATCATCGCTCATGGCTTTTTTAAAGCCCTTTACCGCCCCGCCAATATCGCCACCCATGTTACGCAATTTTTTTGTGCCAAATAATAAAATCACTATTGCCGCAATGATCAGTAACTGCCAAATGCTAATGCCACCCATAATGTTATCCCGTTTATAAAGTTAGATGATTAATATAAGTTTAAAACCACTGAGCAATAACGCTCTCTTATGCTTAGTTTACTCTAAAGTTGCACCAAACAATGTTACTCTTTTGCGGTGTGTAAATAAGCTTTAACACAAGCCAGCCCCCCTAAGACGGCCGCTATTTTTGCCAGTGTATCTTGCTCACCATATAGCACAGCCCCAGCCACTAATAATGCGCCGCCCAATATGCCCCAAAATCGACTTTTTGCCATGTTACGGCTATGTTGATGAAAAGCTCGCTGCATTTTGTTTAATTGATGTTGCTGGTTTCTAAACTGTTTTAGCCCGTCATAAATTAGCTCGGGAAATTCAGGTAACTTCTCAGCCCAAAATGGTGCTTTATCTTTCACCGCGTTAATAACAGATTTAGGGCCTACCTGCTCCATCATCCAGTTTTCCAGAAATGGTTTAGCTGTTTTCCATAAATCAAGCTGAGGATAAAGCTGACGGCCTAAGCCTTCGATATACAATAACGTTTTTTGCAACAACACTAATTGCGGTTGCACTTTCATATTAAAACGACGCGCAGTATTAAATAAGTTAAGTAATACATGACCAAATGAGATTTCTGATAACGGTTTTTCAAAAATCGGCTCACACACGGCGCGGATCGCAAATTCAAACTCTTCTACTTTAGTTTCGATGGGGACCCAACCTGAATCAACATGTAGTTGAGCCACTTTACGGTAATCACGATTAAAAAAGGCCAAGAAATTTTCCGCTAAATAGCGTTGGTCTTCTTTATTTAGTGTGCCAACAATACCGCAATCAATGCCGATCCACATCGGGTCTTCGGGATGTTCACGCGAAACGAAAACGTTCCCTGGGTGCATATCTGCATGAAAAAAACTGTCACGAAACACTTGTGCAAAAAAGGTCTCAACACCGCGCTCGGCCAATAACTTCATGTTAGTGCCTTGGGCTTCCAGTGCCGCGATATCTGAAACAGGAATACCGTAAATTCGCTCCATCACCAACACTTTATGAGTGCAGTAATCACTGTATATTTCAGGCACATACAATTCTTTCGAGCCCTCAAAATTACGCCGTAACTGAATAGCATTAGCGCCTTCACGCATCAAGTCCAGTTCATCTATGATGGTTTTTTCGTATTCTTCAACCACCTCAACCGGACGTAAGCGATCTGCTTCAGGGGCATATTTGGCAACAATCTGTGCCAGTAACTTCATTAATTGCACATCCGCCTTAATAATTTGACCGATGCCAGGGCGAATAACTTTCACCACCACCGCGCGGCCATCCTGTTTTAAGGTGGCAGTATGTACTTGAGCAATGGAAGCTGAAGCCAAGGGAGTGGCATCAAAGTCATCAAAAATATTCTCAACTTTGTCACCTAAATAGCGCTCAATCTGCTCAATAGCCAGATCGCCGCAAAAGGGCTTCACTTGATCTTGTAGTAAAGCTAACTGCTCAGCAAACTCAGGCGGTAATAAGTCACGCCGAGTAGACAGCATTTGGCCAAGCTTAATATAAACGGGGCCGAGCTCTTGCAGCGCTAAGCGACAGCGTTCCGGCAGCGCCATGTCTGGAAATTCATTCTCAATCCAAAACAAAGCCTTGCGACCAAAACGGCTGCCTAAAGGTAAGTGCTCGTAGGGAACTAACTCATCTAAACCATATTTTAAAAAAGTTTTAGCGATCGCATAAAAACGACCTATCTCTGCAAACTTCATCATTTAGTTACTTGCTCTGCCAATTGCGCTAGCCGTGCCGAGGTAGCATGAGTGCGTTTTTCAAGGGCGCTTACTTCATCACAAAAATAAGCCACTTCGAGTGGTCCCGGTGCCAACCGGTATTCTTCCGTAATGATTTCACCAATATTATGCTGTAATCGGCAAAGTTGCTGGCCAGCTAAGCGTTTAACTTGCAACAGCCCATAACAAAGTTTGTGCGCGAAAACATCACCCAAATAACGTGATAACTCGTCTTCCCAGTCAATGTCCATTTCTGTCAACAACTGCGCAAACTGCTGCAATAACTGAATATCACCTTCAACTTCGAGTTTTTCTTGCTTAATGAGCGAAGTGGTTTTAGCGCTGTCTTTTAACTCATCCAATGCCGAAATTGAAAGCTTAACCAGCACATCTGGCTGGCCTTCATATTCACCCAGCACATCAACTTGTTGCGAGCTAATAACAAAGTAGAAAGGGCTAGGTAACTCTTTCAACTCTATAGAAAATACCTTACCTGCGAGTTTTTTTCGCCGAGCTTGCCCTTGCCGATCCAATAATTGCAGTGAATTAATACCGGCTTCAACACCGGCACTGATCAGGCTTAATAAAGGCATAGCTTACTCCTAGAACTTATAACCGCGGTGCAAGGCAACAATGCCGCCAGTCATATTAAAATATTCAACGCCTTCGAAACCAGCGTCTTCCATCATTCCTTTCAAGGTCTCTTGGTCAGGATGCATACGAATACTTTCGGCTAAATAACGATAACTGTCAGCATCATTAGCCACCAGCTTACCCATAGCAGGAAGAAAGTTGAAGGAATAAAAATCGTAGAGCTTACTGAGTATTGGCTGGTCTGTTTTAGAAAACTCTAAAACTAACAAACGCCCACCCGGTTTTAACACGCGGAACATAGAGCGAATAGCTTTATCTTTGTCGGTGACATTGCGTAAACCAAAGGCGATAGTGATCAAGTCAAAATGGTTATCAGGGAAAGGCAACGCTTCTGCATTTGCTTGCACATACTCAACATTACCTTCAATACCAAGATCACGTAGCTTGGCCCGCCCCACCTTTAACATTGAATCATTAATGTCAGCGAGTACAACATGGCCCTGCTCTCCCACCACGCGAGAAAATTTAGCCGTTAAATCACCAGTACCACCTGCCAAGTCAAGTACCTTTTGGCCAGGACGAATGCCTGAGCAGTCAATAGCAAAACGCTTCCAAAAACGATGAATGCCAAATGACATAAAGTCGTTCATAATATCGTACTTGGTCGCCACTGAATGAAACACCTCAGCAACTTTATCGGCTTTTTCAGCCTTGGCTATGGTTCGGTAACCAAAATGCGTCGTTTCGTCATGCTTAGCGTTATCATGGGCCGCTTGATCAACCTGCTCCGTCATCATGTATCCTTAAATTCCTGACTAGGCAGCTAGTTTACTTGATGCCGCGCCACCACTCCAGCAATTACCCACAGATAGCAACAGGCAAAAGAAACAACCAAATGCCACGCAACCCCAATAAGAATAGCGATTAGATTGATTCAGCATGAATTATGTATGAATTATAGTTAATGAAAAAAGAATAAAAGCAACTAAAACAAAGAGATAAAAATTAACAGACAAGTGAAACATCAATAAAAACGACAGATATTCTACTTTTCTCAGCTACACTGGATTTTGACAAACAGAGAGATTTTACGGTTACTCTCTGCTGCGATGTAAATAGAGCTCACTTGCTCATAATCGGTTAAGGATTCGCGCTTATGGGGATAAGGGTCGCATCCTTATTGAGCGCCAATAATTATGACAAGTGAGCCGCTTCCAATTTATTATTTGTTTATATAAGCCACCACTTCCACAGCGCCAAAAATCTCAACTACAATAATTCTAACTATTTATTAAATCGATCTTTTTCGATATTCCTACCGAATTATTTATCCATGAATAAAAGGAATATATGTCTTTAGTCACTAAATTATTGTTGCTGATTAGCGCAGTTGTGCTTTCGGTGATGCTTATTATGGGCTTTTACATTATTCAGAATGTAAAAAGGTCGATAATAAACAAGTGCAACAGTTATTGCACAGTTACTTAAGTTTGGCTGAAGCACGCTTTAACGATCGAGCTGAGTTTTTAATACACAACGCCATTGTTACTGCGCAAAACCCCAACGTACAAGATGCCCTGCAACGTCATCAACCGCAAAATATCTCCACCCAACTCAATAATATTGTCGCCCTGTATCCTTACTTAACTTACATTTTAGTGTTAGACATGGATGCCGATATTCTTGCTGCAAGTAATCGAGATAGTTCTGGCTCCGTTTTTAACACCGTCACCTGGCTAGGGAAAAGTAGCTTAAGCCACCCTTTATTTCCCAATAGTTCAGCCCACCAACCCCTCATAAGTAACCCTAATGTCGATCCTTGGTTATCACAACAAAACACACTGCAACAATGGATCATGGCACCAGTGATACAAAAAGGCGACCAACTTGGCTGGGTCGTATTGTCATTTGATTGGCAAACCGCCAGTGAAGACACCTTATTACAGCTAACAAAAGAGCAAAATAGCCGAGGCTCAGCAATCATTGACGCCCTGATCACCAATCAGAGCAACATTGTTATTGTTAGCTCTACCCCTTCCCAAGAAGGTAAGCCCTTTTTAGCCAGTGACGACATACATGTTATTAGTCAACCGATACAGGTGGCTAACCAGTCAATGAATATTTATCTGCTCCATGATAAAGCACAGCTTAACGCTGTCTTTGCTCATACTGATCAGTTAATGCTCAGTATGGTTGCCGGCATGACCATCCTGCTTATAACAGCTTTGTACTGGGGCTTACACCGTTACTTATTTAATAGAATAGCCATTTTACACCAAGGCACAGAACTGTTAGAACAAGGAGATTTTGGTTATCGGCTACCTAATTTGGGCCAAGATGAACTAGGCAAGCTCGGAAGTGCTTTCAACCATTTAGCAGAAAGCTTAGCCTACTTAAAGGCTCAACTAGAGCACGAAAAGCAAACCTTAGATGACAGAATTTTAGCTCGCACCCAAGAATTAGAAATAGCCAACAAGAAAGCAGAGGCTAGCGCCCAAGCCAAGAGTGAATTTCTTGCCGCCATGAGTCATGAAATTCGGACACCTATGAATGGCGTGCTCGGCATGACACAGTTACTGCAAAATTCAGGCTTAAACGAAAGACAAAAAGAATACACCGATATTATTTACCAGTCCGGCTCATCATTACTGATTATTATTAATGACATTCTCGACTTTTCAAAAATTGAAGCCGGTCAGCTCAGTTTAGATAAACTGCCGTTTGATCTCGAAAAAGAATGCCATGAAATTTGTCAATCCTTGTCCTTACAGGCCGATGACAAAGGGCTGGAGTTGTTACTGGATTACGATAGTAATAGTCCAACCACTGTAATTGGCGATGCATTACGGATCCGCCAGCTGTTAGTAAACTTAATTGGTAACGCAATTAAGTTTACTAAACGAGGAAGCATTAGCGTTAAAGTCAACAGTGAACAAGATCAGAATGGACTCAACATCTTTTCTTTAGCCGTGATTGATACGGGTATCGGTATTCCTAAGCATATTCAGCCTCACCTATTTTCCTCTTTTACTCAAGCAGACTCGTCTACCACACGTAAATATGGGGGCACCGGACTCGGATTAGCCATTTGTAAGAAGTTGTGTGAATTAATGGGGGCAACATTAGCCTAAAAAGTGTGGAGGGAGAGGGCTCAAACTTTACCGTGAGTCTGCCTTTGGGGATCCACAGTACTCAGCCCCTAAATAAAAAACTGGATCTAAAAGGAAAGAAAGTATTATTAGTGGATGACAACCCACTAAACCTCAACATACTGTATCGCATGTTACAGCCACTTGAGATGAATATTAGCTCTTGTTCGGATCCTATCAACGCGTTAGATAAACTAAAAAAATCAGCCAGCACCGAACCATTCCAGTTAGTCATATCCGATTATAGGATGTCAGCAATAGACGGGGCAGAATTAACCAGCAAAATACGCCGTATCGACACTTATAATGATATCCCAATCCTCATTTTATCTTCATCGTGCCAACTAGAAGACAGTCAAAAATTACAACAAGCGGGCGCCAATAAAATCCTCAGTAAGCCTATCACCTGCAATATACTTTTTTCCGCTCTAGACTCGTTATGCCGTAATAAAAAACAAGACCCTATTTTATTAAGTGCCACTCATACCAATACTAAAATAGAACGACTATCAGGGCACATTCTACTTGCAGAAGACGTACTCACCAACCAGTTGGTTGCGACAGCCATGTTAGAGCAGCTTGGCTTAACAGTGGATATCGCTAATAACGGCCTAGAGGCGTTAGATAAATGGCGTACAGGTCATTATCAATTAATCTTAATGGACTGTCAGATGCCGATATTAGATGGCTATCAGGCAACAGCCAGGATTTTAGCTGAAGACCCCAATAATTCGGTGCCGATCATAGCATTAACAGCTAACGCGCTTCCTGCTGATCGAGAGCGCTGTTTTAGCGTCGGTATGGATGATTTCTTGTCTAAGCCATTTGAACAACAAGCACTGGCCAATATGCTCGATTATTGGCTTAGTAGAACAAAACCTGAACCACATCACCTAGAACCAACACTGAATACTCAGGAGCCAACGATGGGAAACGACACAATCACTGACAACAGTGACAATTTAGTTGAATTAAACACTTTTGAAATGCTCAAAAAAGCCATGGGTAACAACTTTAATATGCTAATTGACGCTTTTATAACCAGTTTAGACGAACAACTAATAAACCTACCAAAATCCATACAAGACAACGATTTAAAAACATATGTTCGCGAAGTTCATAGTATGAAATCAGCCAGTGCAAATTTTGGTTTTAATGAGTTTTCAGCACTTAATAGAAAACTAGAGCTAAACGGCTCAAAAGAAGGGCAATTTGCCACAGAAGCAGAGTTAGCCGATTTAGCTGAACAAGTAACAAAAATTAAGCAATGGCTTAAAGAAAATGCCTACGCAGCTTAAGTCCACGTAGTCAGATAGAGCGTGTTTATAGCAAAATTTCGTTGTCAAAATAAAACGCAAAACCTGTTACACCCAAAACAGCCTAAATTGTGGGAGCCAAAGCTATTTACGACGTCTTGTGTGGCCTAATCACAACGTTTTGCGTGAAAACATACTATTTCGCTTATCCAAAATTTGGCTTAATCAACAAGAAGGTAATGTAAAGCTAAGTAAGTTTCGGGCCAATTACTTGTAATTTAAATGACTCAGCATTAGAAAGGGGCTATTTAGTCTCACCAATGCCTTACTTAGTCAATCCACTTTTATTAGTGGGATTGAAAGAAAAGCAGCATTTTCACGGTCTTATTAAGTGATTATTACTTGTTGGAGTCACACTTGAAATATCGGCTATTTACCTTAGTAGGCCTATGCTTATCATTGTTTTGTTCTTTTTCATTAGCGGCTGCGAGTACTGGTTGGCTGACCAACCCTCAGCACCCTCCGATACAAGTTAAGCTCACCCTCACTGGTGAAAAAGACATCGTAAACCAAACCATTGCAGCTATTTTGCAAGTCAAGTTATCTGGTGACTGGAAAACCTATTGGCGCGCGCCTGGTGAAGGAGGAATCGCCCCTAGCGTTGATTGGCAACAATCAAGCAATGTCAAACAAGTTGATTGGTTTTGGCCCGTTCCTGAGCGTTTTAGCACCTTAGGACTGGAGACGTTAGGCTACCGAGATAGTGTCACTTTTCCATTACAGATCCAATTGGCACAATTAGACCGCAACACCCAACTACGGGGCAAATTTACCCTTTCAAGTTGCACCAATGTTTGTGTACTAACAGACTATGAGTTAGCGCTCGACTTTAATGCTACAGACCTGACTGGTGACAGTAATGCCATGTATTTATACAATAAAGCCATGGTACAAGTGCCTCAAACCGAGCAGCAACTAGCTCAGCTCAGTCAGTTAACTTGGGATCAAAACCAGCAACAGCTCAGCTTTACGATTACCGGTAAAACTTGGGACAACCCCGATGTTTTTATCATTGGCGATCCCGACACTTACTTCAATATTGAGCAATTACAACCCGAACAAGAGCAATTAAAAGGGCTGATATCCGTTAAAGGTTGGCTCGGCGAAGTCAACTTAGAGCAACAGTTATTAACCTTAGTGGTAGCCGACAAAGAGTTGGCTATCGAAGTAAATCAACTCGCCCAAGCGGGCATCATCGATGCCAATGCTTTTAAGCAAAACCCTATCGGCTGGCCAAGTATGCTGCTGATTGCCTTACTAGGTGGCTTGATCTTAAATATTATGCCTTGTGTTTTGCCCGTGTTAGGAATGAAGCTCAGCACCGTGCTCACGGCAAAAAATCAAAGCCAAGGGCAAATTAGAAAACAGTTCATTGCTTCTGCTTTTGGCATTATTAGCTCATTTTGGTTGCTTGCTTTAGCGGTATTGTTATTAAAGGTCAGTGGCCAAAGCATTGGCTGGGGCATTCAGTTTCAGCAACCTTGGTTTATTGGCTTTATGGCGTTAATTACCACGCTATTTGCATTAAACATGCTGGGCTTATTTGAAATTCAACTGCCCAGCGCCCTGCAAACTAAGCTCGCCACTAGCGGTGGCCATTCTTATGTCGGCCACTATGTGCAAGGCATGTTTGCCACCTTATTAGCTACGCCATGCAGCGCGCCCTTTTTAGGCACGGCGGTTGCGTTTGCGCTGGGCGCAGATACCTACAGTCTGTTCATTATCTTCACTGCGTTAGGCGTCGGCATGGCTCTGCCTTGGTTGCTGATCGCCATGGCTCCGCAGTTAGCCCGTTATTTGCCGCGTCCGGGCAATTGGATGCAACAGATAAAGGTTTTCTTTTCGGTGTTACTGTTTGCCACCTCAGTTTGGTTAATAAGTTTATTACAAAGCTTTATCGGCGGCTGGCTATGGGTGATCTATGGCATCTTCGCCATCGCCCTTTGTTGCCTTATTAAACAAAAATATGGCACCAAAATAGCGCTTATTTGTATCAGTGTTAGCTTTATTGGCTTAGGTGCAATAGGCATAACGGCCTCATTGACCAGCGATAGGTGGGCTTCACCCTTAAATCCTGATCTGGCTTGGCACATGTTAGAGCAACAGGACATTGACCAACAAGTGGCGCAAGGTAAAACCGTTTTTGTTGATATTACGGCCGACTGGTGCATCACCTGTAAAGCCAACAAAGTTGGCGTGCTACTACAGCAGCCAGTCTATGATGCCCTGCAGCAACCAAATATTTATTTAATGAAAGGCGACTGGACCAAACCTGCGCCTCATATTAGTGATTATCTACAACAAAATGATCGTTATGGCGTGCCTTTTAACATTGTTTACGGACCCAATGCGCCTGAAGGTATAGCCTTACCAGTGATTCTCAATAGCGAAGATGTTATCAGCGCCATTGATCGCGCATCAGCTACGTCCTCTACTCAATAGGAATATTCATATGAAACTGTTACCCCTTGCCGCATTAGTACTTGCAAGCCCATTGGCTTTTGCTGCGCCCTCAAGCTTTACTCCTGAGCAACAGGCCGAGCTTAAAACCTTGATCAAACAAGCCTTAGTTGAAGATCCTGAGATCTTAAAAGAAGCGGTAGTGGCACTACAAAATTATGAAGAAGAGCAAGCCAAAGCCTCCCAAGTAGGAATGCTGAAAAAACAAGCCAAAGCTATTTTCGAAAGCCCCAACGACCCTTGGTTTGGCGCTGAAACCCCTAAGTTAGTGATGACTTACTTTACCGACTTTAACTGTCCATACTGCAAACGCATCGAACCTCATTTAGCTAAACTGGTAGAAGAATTTCCCGAACTACAGATCAAGATAAAAATGGTGCCTTTACTGGGCGAAAGCTCGAAAGAAGCAGTCGATTTAGCGCAAACCGTATGGCAGCATGAGCCAGAAAAATACCTTAAGTTAAAGAAAACCTTAATGGCAAAACCTACTCGTTTGGACAGTGCCAGCATTGCCCAAGCAGCGAAGGCAACAGGCACTGAACAATGGCTAGGTAAAGCCGATGCAAGCACTGCGACCACCATCAATAACAATATGAATTTAATGCGCGCGCTCGGGTTACGTGGCACACCAAGCTTAGTGTTTGCCGATCAAATCGTGCCCGGCCTGGTCGATTACGATCAGCTAAAAACAGGGATTGAACAAGCATTAGCCGCTCAGGAGTAATCAGTTAGTGGCAAAAAAATTATTAAACTGGGCCAAACAGGCCCTATTATTACTGGTTGTAGCGATAGTACTAAGTGGTGCGCTAGACTGGTGGCGCAGTAAAGATATAGATAGAACCAATCTACCGCCGCTAGTCGGTACCAGCCTAAAAAAAATGCCCATTGATCTTGCCAGCTTAAGCCAAGATCAAGCAGTGTTGGTGTATTTTTGGGGCACTTGGTGTCACGTCTGTAATTACGTCACTCCAGCAGTCAATAGCATGGCAACACATTATCCAACAATAACGGTTGCACTTGGCTCAGGTGATGACAACCGCATGAATCAATACCTGTACCACCATGAATATCAATTTACCGTGCTCAACGACCCTAACAACTCACTTGGGCAATTGTGGAAGGTCAGTGTGACGCCTACTATTCTGGTGATCAAAAACAACCAAGTTGAATACTTCACCACTGGCTTTACTAGCTTGCCAGGGTTGTGGTGGCGAATGTTAACGGCATGATAAATGGATGGATACTCGAGGAAACGAATAAGTCAGCCTTCTGGAAAGAAGGCAAGCTTAGTGTTAAAGGGTGGACAGAGAGCCAACTTAAGCCTCTCCTCGACGCACCAATTTAAACGCCCATATCCAGCAAACAAGTAACAAAATAACTGCTAAAAAATGACTAAAGCCGGCAATTTTCTCTGCTTTGCTAAGCCAACCTATTGAACTAAATAACGCATACCAATCATGGCGACCGCCCCCCACTAAAGGCAACACACGGGCATTCGCGTCGCCCATATATTCCGCCATATACATCATACTTTCCGCTAACCAAATTCCGCACAACGCCGTGGCAAAGCGCTGGTTTAAACGATAAAAATGCACGCCACACAAGGCCGGAACTAACAACTGTAAAAACGTGCCACCTAACAGATGTAAAGTATCGCCAAACGCCATAAAAAACAGGTGTCCAGCCTCATGAAACGCTAAATTAACACCATCAATAAAATGATAACGATAAGCAAAAGCCAGCCACAAACAATATGGTACTAATGCTAAGAGAATAAGCATTTTGGCTTTATCGATGGGCTTCGGCTCAGCCCCTGGCGCATAGTATTTCTTCATTCTAGCGCGAACCAATCATTGACAGGTATCTGCTAGTAAGTGCTGCCACTGTGGTTGACGTTTAAACGCCACTTCAACATAACTACACTCTGGTACCACCTTAAGTTGCTGCTCTTGAGCAAAGGCTACCATTAGCTGCATCGCGATACCTTGACCACGAAACTGCTCAGGCACCCGAGTGCTATTAACGTGAATAACCTGATCTTGCTTAATATATGTCATCACCGCGCTTTCATCTGATAACGGTTCAGTATAGAAAGTGCCTTGCAGCTCATCTTCATAATGACCAATACTCATTGCTCACCTCCAATATCTCAAAAGTTAAGTTTATACCCAAATCAAGTTCAAGATGCATCTTGACTGGGTACATACCAGACTGGCTAAGAGTTCTGTTTATCAAATGGCTTTAAGCAAGCAGGGCCAGTTCAACAATAGCTTGGCAGTGGATTGCCGTGGTATCAAATAAAGGTAATTCGATATCTGATTGATTAACCAGTAAAGCTATTTCAGTGCAGCCTAAAATAATGCCTTCAGCGCCCTGCTCTCGCAAATCAGCCATCACCGCTAAAAAGTCCGCCTTAGCTTGCGCGCTAAATTGACCTAAACAAAGCTGTTCAAAAATGACTTTGTGGATCATCTCACGCTGTACCTTATTTGGGGTTATGACATCTATCCCAAAACGCTCAACTAAACGGCCTTTGTAAAAGCTTTGCTCCATCGTAAACGCAGTGCCGAGCAAACCAATTTTAGTAATGCTAACTTGTTGCAGTTGCTTGGCCGTGGCATCGGCAATATGCAGTAGGGGTAAATTAATATTTGCCATTACCTGATCGGCAACCTTATGCATAGTATTAGTCGCAATGACAATAAAGTCAGCCCCCGCCCTCTCAAGGGCCTTAGCCGCATCGGCTAAGATAGCGCCAGCTTGATGCCAATCACCTTGCCGTTGCAGTGCTGCTATCTCTGCAAAATCCACACTGAACAAAACCAACTTAGCCGAATGTAAACCACCCAACTCAAGCTTGATTAACTGATTAATTTGCTGATAATAAAGCTGAGTCGACTCCCAGCTCATGCCACCAATAATACCGATTGTTTTCATACTACACCCATGCAGTTTATCGAGATATCACTGTGGGCCAAACCGCCATAAACATCAATAAACGACTAAGCTGAACTCTCTCCCCTATGCCATACTTATGATCTAGCTAACAATATAGTTAATGATGGCGAGACAATTCTTTTTATCACTATCGACTAGACGCACATGGATCTAGGTAGATCCTAGCCTATATCATTAATTATGATTTCACTCGCCATCAAAGTTAACCAAGCCTAAGTCTGGCTATCGTGATTTAGTTAATACAAAGCTTTCACTCGGGCGGTAAAGTCAGAAGCCGTACGACGCATATAATGACCGGACTGCACGGTTAAAGTGGTATCAGCTAATGCTAGGTCTGTTTTCGTGTCAGCAAAATCTCCCTTTGGCACCACCACAACCGCTGTTAACTTAGCAATCTCAGCCTGATAATCAGCGTCATCGATACAAATAGCAGCAATCGAATCCAATAATGCACTGGTTCGCTCACCAGTATGATTAAGCACCCATGCATCTTGGTACTTCTTGTCAGCCAGTTGCACTTTATTTGCCGTAAGCATGCTATCAAACTCATCCCAATTAACGGTTACGGCTAACGCTGCATTACCACAGGCTTGCTGCATTTTATTGGCTGACTGCAGGATAACTTCATCAGCACCACGCTTCGCCTTAGTCTCTGCTACGCCAGCCCAACTTGCCATCGACACACAAGTTAATACGCCTGCTAGTATTGTCTTTCTCATTTACCTATTCCTTACTTATAAAAAGGGCTGCAGCGCTAAGCGCATGCAGCCAAATCACACAATGGACATCATAGAAAAAAGGGAGTTAGATTAGCGCCACTGCTTCACGCCAACTGTGCGGTTTTCCATATCTTTAATGTAGTAATCATTAACCGAAAACGACACATTCTCAAATTCATCAAAGAAGAAGCGCTTACGCTTGAGCTGTAGGTTTTCCATCATCTGGTTATACATATTCGGCGTTAAGGTAATCTCGACCCAAGAATCACTAACACCTCGAATCATGCCTTCATCGCCCGCCATTAGCTTCACATTGTGCTCAGGGCTAATGACTTCAATACTGCGACCATGTGGAATTCGACCCGGTAAAATAGCTAATAAGTATTCTGCGGCTAACGCGTCAATCTCAATGTATGCAGAGCTTGCATCGCTGACATTGAATAAAATTTTGCCACAAGGTACACATTCAGTATCTGAACCATCGTTTTCAGCGCCGCGACGTATGGCTTGAGCAATGTTCTCATTTTTTAAAATACTAAAGCGGCCTAAGTCAACTAAACCAGCAGGGGTTTGGTAAGACAGCACCTGCATGAATTTTTCCATGGTCCAGCTACGCGCCGCCATCGCTTCATCAGCAGTTATCGGCATGATTTGAATAAATTCAATGCTATCACCGCCATCCTCTAACGCTTCAATAGCAGGGTCTTCCACAAACAGCACGGTATCTAAGAAACAATCTACAAAGCTTACCAACGGACGATTGATTGCCACCATGTCACCCACAACAAAGCCGTTGTCACGATTAAACGCAAATTTAGCCAATGATTTGATAAACTCTACCGCCCACATAGGTGCCGTTTCATCATCACTTTTAACACGGAAGCTAAGCTCAAAGCCGTATTTCTTAAAACCTGTTGTTAAAAATAACCAATGCGCTTCAGGATCGCTCATCTTATAAGCCGCGATCATATCAAGGGGCTGATCGCCACCTAATTCAAATGGAATATCAGGTTTAAACTCTGTTGCTTGTAGTGAGCCGAGTAATACTTCAATGCTATTTTTAGTTGCCGTTGTCATCAATAGTCCTTATTGAATTTCACTTATTCAATTAATTTAAAAAGAGTCGGAGAAAAAATCTCAATATATTGATTCTATTGCTAATTATGGGTCTAAACCGCTGCATAGAACTGACCCTACTAACGCAACAGTGATAACAAAGGGGTTAAAAAATTAATAAATAATTTTCGAATTATCTGCCATAAGCACTTTAGATGGCCTAGCAAACAACATGTCGCAGACTTAAAAAACAAAATTAATAACTAATAATCAAGTGCTTAAGCAAATAGAATATAACTAACTCAACGTGAAACTACGAATTATTTTAGCCACTAATTCTGCTTGATTACGGGTGCCTGTTTTTGCCAAGCAAGCCTTAATCTGCTGCCTTATAGTGTTACTCGTGGCATGGCGAATGCTGGCAATTTCATCAACTAGGGTGCCAGCGCAAAGTAAACTCGATACTTCCGCTTCCGCTAGAGTCAATGAAAACAACGACATTATCTCTTGAGGATAAATTTTGATCTGATTTGCACAAGCTTGAATCATCACCATGCTACAAGCTAAAGAGTGCGGCCCAATCGGGGTCAGCACTTGATGAAACCAAGGCTTAATTGTCACTCGGTAAATGCTCTGTTCGTACCGTGTATAGAAATATTCATCAAGTTCCGTCCCATGAGAAGAAGCTGAACAGCTCAATGCCATTTTAAATTGAGCATCTGCTGCAGATGAAGCAAACGTCAAACGGCGCGACGAAAGAAATGACAATTGAAACAACTTGCTTTTAGACAGTAACGCTTGGGCCGATGCATTAAAGTAATGCAACTCCGCCTGATAATCACAAACAAAAATAGCCTCAGGCAATGCATCAAGTAACCCATTCTTCGTACCCACAGCATTGGCTTGTTGCATGCGTAGCGACATCTCTAAAGCGTGTTCAATATGGGGAAGAAACGCATTGGCTACCGCAACCTGTTGCTGAGAATAATACCTCGTATCGGGTCCTGACATGAAAGCAAGCTCAGTGATCAACGGGCTATCGGGTTTTGCCAGCAAACAACCGATTGAGTTTCTGATCACTGCTGGTTTCGCAAAATCTGTGTAAATCTCTGAGTGGACAAAGCGTTTATCGTTACATACTAAATGGCTAGGGTGGAATTGATTAGCATCATGCTGCGCTAGCCCTTGAGTCCACATATCGACTTTATAAAAATAATCCTGATATGTTTCAAAATAACCAGGCTCAAAACCATGGGCAACAAATCGAGAAGGAGAGTGATCAACACTAGAGCGGCTAGCAATAAATGCATGAGAAGAGCCTAACGCATCGCTAATCCGCATCAGCACATCGTGCCATAACTCAGGCTTTTCAATGGTACTGTAAATTTGTTTAACAATGTCGCTCTGATCAACTTGGTTCATATTTACCTACAACAATGAAGCAATCAATTAGGTAAAAAGTATTAGTTCTTTCTCTACAATGTCAAACTAGTGTTTAAAAAATGTTAACAGTATTACCCATATGGGTATTGTTGGGCAAAAACCTCGGTGAAATACTCAAGTTGAATGACAAGCCAAACTCTGCCTTGTGAAAAATAATAAAAACCAATTGGAGCACATATGAAAATACGACTATTAACCGGATGCATTGCACTTGCTTTGGCGGGTTGTGGTGGTAGCAGTAACTCATCAACCGAGACTCCCACACCAGCACCCACACCCACTCCAGCACCACAAATCCAGAAAGGCATCTTCCTAGATAGTCCTGTTGCAGGTATTAATTATCGAACCGACACAATCACAGCCGGCGTTACCAATGCGCAAGGCGAGTTTGAATATATAGACGGGGAAAATGTGACGTTTTACCTCGGCGATCTAATCTTTCCAACAGCCAAAGCCAGCGCACAAGTTACCCCTGCTGATTTAGGTGGCGGTCTAGCAACCACCACCACAGTTAACATCTTACAATTGCTGCAAAGCCTAGATGACAATGGCAACCCTGATGATGGCATTGCGATTACCGACACCAGTAAATCCGCTTTTGTGGGCACAGGTCTAGATATCAGCAGTGAAAACTTTGATTCATCTGTCAGCGCCATTTTAACCAGTATGAACAAAACATTAGTCACTGAAGAAGCCGCCAAAGCTCACTTCAGCAGTACCTTAAACGGTCAATTGACCGGTAGTTGGCTATTTAGTGAAGGGGCTGGAAAACGCAATGTGCTTACCTTCTTCAACAATAACAACTACATCATCGTGCACGAACATTCAGATATCGATGATAATGGTGACCAAGTAGCAGGCTCGGCCGAGTATGGCACTTACTCCTACGACCCTACAACTCAAAAACTCGCACTCAAAGTCATCGGCGAAAGCGACAACTCAGGTGGACTAGCGGACAACAAAGGCGCAGCTAACCTCGACATGAAGTTAACAGGTATGGCTTTAGACATCACTTTTGCTGACGATGAAAATAATACTGTACGATTTAACAAAATCAGCGACAGTAATAATCCTTTAGTTGGCGCTTGGTTTTTGCGAGAAGAAAACATCAATAGCGACAACATTTTAACAATTCTTCCTAATAATCAATACGCTATTGTGCACACCAATAACCAAGAAGCATACAATGGCGCTGCTGTTATGGCGGTATCGGGCGAGTTTGGTAGCTTTAGTTATACTGGCGACGTTTTTACCACCACAGGCATCACCGCGGAAGCAAACGGTCCGGGCGGTTTATATGACAAAGATAGCCCTGCGTTCAGCGCCACCTTAACGATAATGGCTGATAAAAGTTTAACGTTTACTAACCCAAGTGAAAATTTCACCTTTAGCCGAGTTAAATAGCCGCCATAGACGTACATAGTCACAACATTAAGTTGCTGCCAAATGTATACCAACTAACAATAACGCCAGTGAAAAAACAATCCCACTGGCGTTATTGTTGGTAAAGCTATCACGAAAAATCAACCGCCCTTAATATATACCTATACGCATTTATTTGTTTTGCAAATGATTGACTATTGTATTCATTTCAACTTTCCTTATGCTGCTAAGTTGAACCAAGAGGCTCTCGCCCTGGATTCAATCACCTAATGTCTCTAACAATAAATGGAAGTTACTCATGAAAAAAAATACCCTCATATTATTTACCAGTATGGCAATGACGCCAATGTTAGCGCATGCAGCAAGTGACACCCACCACGCGGTAGCTGACAGCGTGATAGCAGAGCAACGCGCCGCACTAGCAGAGAATACCAAAGGCCAAGGCTATGGTCCGCAATCCCCTCGCGACATAGATACTTTAGTGGGCACCAACACCAGAGAGTTTGGTATAGCACCGCCTTACACAGCAATGAACTTATGTAACATTCATTTTCACAAAAACGCCGAGCACAAAGGCGGCGAATTCAACAAATACGCAGGTAATGGTGACGGCCATGGTTACAACAGTGGCTATGTTTACACTGGTAAGTTAAGTGCTGAAGAATTAGCACCTTATAACCAAGAAGTGGGCAAGGGTGAGCACGGTAAATTACAGTCAGGTGACACCATTGAAGTACATTTCGTACATTCGACAGCAAAAGTAAAACCAGGTCCAACCCTTGGCTCGTGTTTAAATGATGCGATAGGCAACCCACAGCTACGTGTAGAAACCCAAGTGTACGTGGTGGTCAATGACAAAAATGCACTCGACTTCGTTAAGCAAACTGAATACGGTCTAAAAGATGGCCTTTACCAGGCAATCAATATTCCAACCAATACAGGCGAAGCAATCCAATATGCAGGCTCTACCACTGGCCCTAGCTACAACGAAAAAGGCTCACCATTCCAAGTTACATGGAGCGTTCGCCCACAAGTTGCTAAGGTAAACATCGCCACCGTAGCACAATGGCTTAAAGGTAATGACTTTAACGAAGACCACGCTCACGGCGTACGAAATCTAGTTGTAAACCCTGATTTACTTTCTGATGGCCATTAATTTCAGCGCATGATAAGCATTTAATGCCACAGTCAAAAGGCTTGTTGCACAATACAACAAGCCTTTATTTTAATTAAACGCCAAGCTCAAACCAACGCTCGCCCTAGCCAAATTCACCTAGATAACTGTGTGCCAAAAAATTGCTTACACTAAATGGAACTGGCTTTGCATGCCCTGTTCGCGTAGCGGAATAATGGCTTGATATGCCGCGCTGTGATACCAATTTTTCGCCGTGGTTTTATCAGGAAACTGGATCACCGCTTTCTTCGAATGAGTGGTATCGCCATGCAATACCTCTATTTCCCCTTTGGCAATGAACTGACCGCCAAATTCAGCCACAATGACCGCCGCTTGTTCACTATATTGCGCGAGTTGTACCTTATCTAATGGTGTTAGATCAACAATCACTAAACTTGTCATTTGTTTTCTCCTTATTGTGATTAGCTCATTAATTGTGAGCCACTTATTTGAGCGATCCGATTCAGTTGACACAGCTTATTATTGTGATAAAAATTTAACAACAGACTAAAAATTAACTAATTGTTTAAAAATATGAACAGTGTAAAACTAGCCCCGCTACTGTTAATCTTTGTAGAAGTAGCGAATAAGCGCTCTTTTACCGCCGCAGCAAAAAAACTCGGCATGAGCAAATCTGCCATTAGCCAGCAAATAAAACGCCTTGAGCAAGCAACTGGCCAACAGCTTTTGGCGCGCAACACTCGAGGCGTGACGCTCACGGCCGTTGGAGAAACATTACTGGCCCGCAGTGAGCTGCTGAGCCAACAATTAAGCCTCACGTTAACCGAGCTGAATAGTGCAAAAACACAGCCCAGTGGCCAGTTTAAAGTATCGGTACCGCCATTTTTTGAACAACATATCGTTATTCCCGCATTGCAGCAGTTATGTGTGGAGTTTCCAAAGCTAAGCCCCGAAATTATCGTGACCGGAAAGTGGCAAGATCTGAGGGAGCACAACCTAGATGTCGCCATTTTTGGTGGTGATTTAAAAGACAGCAACTACCGCGCATTGTCGATAGGCAAAGTTGCTGAAATATTCTGCGCTTCACCACGCTACCTCAAACAACACGGAAACTTAACCAGCCTCGAGCAATTAACTTCGCACCGATTTATTGCTACACCTTGGCAACATGATGAACTGCGGTTATTTGATAACAAACAAAACAATGAACAACGACTCAAAATCGCACATTACGCAAAAACCAATACGCTAAATACGGTATTAGAAATGGTCCAACATGATATGGGCGTGGCGCTGTTTCCTGCGTTTTTAGCAACTGAAGAACTAAGTAACGAAAGGCTAAAAAGGGTGCTACCAGAGCTTCAAGGTAGAGCATGGCAGTTTTATTTCTTGCACCAATATCACGGTGAAAAACCAATCCATATCGGGCGATTTCATCAGCTAATTAGCCATTATTTTAATAAAGCCAACAGCTAAAACCACAACTCCTGAATAAAAAAATGGCCGTCTAATGACAGCCATTCTGTACAGAAAAACATAACAAATTACTTTTTGGTCGCCATCACATCTTCCAAGGTTAGCCCAGTCAAATCACGAATGGCGCGCCACAAGTAATAAAAAACCCCTAACAACATCAGCATAGATGGCAACGCAATCATTGGGTAACTATATAAAGTTAATTGTCCCAATTGCTCATTAAATTCAGCAGTGCCCGCAGGACTCGTTACCAACCACTTAGCCAACACGTAATTCATTGTCGCCGAAAAAACGAAAGAGCCAGCGACCAAATAAGTGGCCTTCATTAAGCGCCTTTCAAAGGCGGCGGTGCTGTTATGCTCAACTAATTTCTGCTTAATTTTTTCCACATCCATAACATCAGGATTAAATAGCAGCGCCCTCACTAACGGATAAGGCGTAAAAGTAGACGCTAAAACCGCGATACCGATAATCGCAGGAATGGCGGCTTCTTTAATTGCCAACCATTTTGTGTCTAACTCAAACAAACCGATGCCGCCCGTTAGCGACACACTCAACAACCCTAACAAAGCGATAAAGTTAAACTTTCTGTATTTAATTAGCTCAAATAGGCCCCAACCAAGTGGAAAAGCAAGTGCAGCTATCAAACCACCACTCGCACCTAGCTCACTGTCACCACTTAATTTCATTAAAATAAAAGACGGAATGATGATACTGACAATCAGGTCAACCATCGGGCGAGGTTTATGTGTCGATGCGCTATTCATAATGCTTACTTTTTATTACGGACTAATTGCGAAGGTTATAGCTAATTATCCGCCATAACACAACAGGTCACTAGAGAGTGATATAAATATACCCAAACAGCCTCGGGATACGAAATTCAGGATACTTATAAATTAAAAACCGAAATAGTTTAAAGTAAGCAATTAGATGATCTGAGATTGAATGGGGAGCGATAACAAACGAAACGCGGTCAATACTTAAGATTGCCATCGAGTTTAAACCAACTTATGAACAGCATTGACTCTGCTTGTAACAACATTAGTTTTTTTTGTTTAACGACCTGACCTGACGATTAGCCACACGAAGCATTTGCTTAAATTTTGAACATTGAAAATGAGTGGGCTCAGGGCAATTAGCAACATGACGCAAGCCATCGCGCATTGCACTTAACTGGGTAATTGTTTGATCCAACTCATACGCTTTGTTTAACAACAATTGACGATTTATTGTTGCTGCACCATCGGCAGCAAACATAGCGCCAATTTCCTCTAATGACATACCAGCAAGGCGACCCAAGGAGATTAAAGATAAACGTTGCAGCACATCAACGGCAAATATACGTCGCAACCCATGACGCCCCACCGATTGGATCAAGCCTTTTTCTTCATAATACCGCAGCGTTGATGCTGGTAATCCCGAACGTTTTACTACTTCAGCAATATCTAAGGATTTTTTCCCCATACATACTTGACCTCAAGCTAACTTGAAGTGCAATCATAAGCGAACGAACACGAAAACACCAACTTATACCCAATCAACCTGGAGATGCTTGATTTCAGCAAGATTTTACACGCGTTTAGGCAAGGCATTGATTGCAGGTAATGGCTTCCCCTTATCAAAATCAATAACACAGCATAAACGCGTGTAAAACTTGCCCTTTGGGAGCGCCGCCGTGTTTCCACTACGTTGTTACGCTAATTTGAAAGGTACCTACATTCCTGCATTAGCGTGCCTAGTATTGAAAACACGGTGGCGCTCTGAAACATGCATCTTCAAGTTGATTGGGTATAAAACATGCATTGACATGAGCGGTAACGTTAAGTGTTTTCATAACAAAACTTAGGAGCATTCTTAAATGAGTGATGAATTATCAATATCCCAGCTAGTCGCGAACACCTTGCTTATTGGTATCGGTGCAACGGCAATAATGGATTTTTGGGCCATATTGCTACAACGTGTATTCGGTATTGTCCCACTGAATTATGCTGTTGTTGGTCGATGGCTAGCATACATACCAAAAGGGACAATAAGCCATGACAATATCGGTGCCGTTAAACCGGTGAACACAGAGGCAATAATAGGCTGGGTAGCCCATTACTTGATAGGTGCTATATTCACCGCGGTGTTTGTCATGTATATGGGCAAAACCTGGCTGATCGCCCCATCTATATTTCCTGCCATGGCATTTGGCGCATTAACCGTCGCATTGCCATTTTTTATAATGCAGCCTTGTTTAGGGTTAGGGTTGGCAGCGGCCAAAACGCCTAAGCCAAATCTAGCTCGCTTTCGTAGTTTACTGGCCCATTCAGTATTTGGCTTCGGAATTTATCTCTCAGCAAAGATCAATCTATTACTTTTTTGATATTAAATAGAATCGCCACTATCTCTTCTATTTGTATGTGTTATTGCTGGCGACTAAGTAGCAAATTAATTCCCGACACAGCTAATAAAGTGGCACAGACGCGATTAAAGCGCTGTGCCATTTGAGGCTTTTTGAACCATTGCCTTAAATAGATTCCGAATAACGCATAGAGAGAAATCGCCGCCACTTCTAATAATAAGAAGGTAAGGCCCAACACGAAAAACTGTTCATTTGCATTTGCCGCTACATCTACAAATTGAGGAAGAAACGCTGTAAAAATTAAAATTGCCTTTGGGTTACCAGCGGCTAATAGAAACTCTTGCTTCGCTAAACCTAAAAGGTTGCGAGAACGCTCTATTTCACTGATTGGACTAGCCTCTGAGCACCATAGATTAAAAGCAATCCAAAATAAGTAAGCCACGCCTAGCACCTTAATAATGAAAAATAGCATTTCAGATGCGTATAAAACTACCGCTAAACCTGAAGCAGCCAAGGTGATCATAACAGCAAACGCAGCAATGCGACCAAGGCCAGCTATCCATGCTGACTTGAAGCCATAACAACGAGCATTATTCATAGACAACAGGTTGTTTGGCCCTGGCGTCATATTTAAAGCGAAACACGCAGGTATAAAGAACAATAATTTCCAGATCTCCACAATACTTTCTCCAAACAACTAACGCCCTCATTCACTGGAAGAGCAAATAAGAGCTTAAAAATTAAACTATAGGGTCGCAATCAATAAGTATCCGTGCGTTTCCCCTGCCTCACTCACTAGGCCAGTTCAGCACTATTCGTTATGATTATGTAGCGTTAATCGCTTTTCATGTTGAAGCATATTGAGCTGTTTGACAAATGGGATCACGAACATAAAACCGGCGTCCCCTACGGCACTTAATGCTGGCCCATATTCAGTTTTTATATTCTCGCCCTTAACGCTTTTTAGTATGTCATCAAGAGCGAAAATAGACTCACAGAATAAGTTGGCATCAGCTGGATCAAATGTGGCTAAATTTAACACCACTTTCTTTACTTTAATTTGACGCCAACCTTAATGGCTGACTTTTCATTATCACAAGCTTGTAGAATCACAAGCTTTAAAACAAGTGATCGTCGCTCAAAAACAGCCTATTTTTAAAAACTTACGCGACAAAAATTTATTAAATCAGCTATCTGACATCATTCCTAATGGCTGATTTATCACCCCACAGCTTACTTGATTAATTAATGACTTAACGAGCATGCTTTGATACATTGCATTCCTTTTCAAGCCAAAAGGGAAAAGTAGTGGGCGAACTATTAATCATATTAAAGATAGGCATAGTGATCATTTCCTTCATTGCCTGGCTGAGCTTCCGTTCGGGAAAAAACAACGCTAAAGCACAATTAGACCACCTAGGTGACGCGATTAAACCACTGCGAACCCTGACAGATGAAGAAAGTGAAGCGCTTGCAAGCAAGTTTGAATTCTCACCAACAAACCGTGACGTTTATGAGTTTACAGGGCCGATCGAAGGTGAAAGCTTGTCGACTAACGGCAGTGTAACTGACACTTACTACAGCATAGCTGGCTTTTTAGTTAGCATTCCCGAATCAGCCTTACCGTATTTACAACCTGGCGATAACGTAGCCGAAGTTGCCCATGAAAACGACAGTACTTGGTTAATTTCATTAAACAATGCTTGGCACATCAGTGCTGATGTTGCCGAGCATCAGACTCGTGATTTAAACAGTGAAAAAATCGAACAAGCGGCACTTGGCAAGCTCAAAGACAGTGACATTGAAATTGTCGGTAAACGTGATGCAACCGCCAAAGAAATTTTGATGTTAATGCCATACAGCTATGGCATTGGCAGCATGCTATCACTGTTATTAATCTGTGGCTTATTTGCTATTTTAGTTAACTTTTTTGAGCCTGCCATTGCCGTGGGCATCAGTTTATTACTGCTCCCCTTGAGCTACTGGTTATTGGCTCGCATTCGCCGCAGTCACCCAAATCAGCTATCTATTACCAAAATGAATGGTCAAATCCACGAAGTAGAAACCTTTGATAAAGGGATTATGGTTCACTTTCAGCCGCCGCAATTGACGATGGCTACCTCTTACTCTTACATCGCGCCACTCAGCTGGGAAGGGCAATTACCCCGTGATGGATTTGTTAACTTTGAAGTATCACCTAAGTCAGATCTTTTAGTATCGCTAGGCAATAACTTGTCGATAGCCAATAACCCAATGAAGCCACAGATCGCTCGTCATGTCAGTATGTTAGCGGGTGTTTTGGTCTTTTTAGGCGTGCTGTATTACAGTGTGAACATCCCTATCTTTAAGGCAAGTATTGCGCACTTATGGCATGAGCGACAAGTCACCGCAGCAGACGCCAGTTCACTTAATGATCAAGGTGTGGGCATCGGAGATGCGTTGGTATTATCTGGCCATCGTCAGTGCTTGTCGGTCGCCGACAGCTGGAATGTTGCCAGTTATTTTTGTCAACAGTTTTACTATTTAGACCAAGCCCCTGCAAGTAATCCAATGACGCCAACGTTGGTAGCGATAAATCAGTTCTTAACTCAATACCAAACCGTCGACATAACGCCACAAGTCAGTGATGCCCTTTACTCGCGCTTGCAATTGATGTTTTTATATAGCCAAGACACGTTAGCGCCGCAACGCGAGATCATGGGTTTTTCGGCCGATTTTTTCCCAAGTATGGTCGCATTAGTTGAGCCAGTTTGTGAATACAGCACCTATTGTGCAGACTTTAAAGAAGAAGCAGCACTGTTATGGCAAGATTATTTGGCTGATGTTGGCGAACCACAATCTTGTGAAACAGCGGCTTGTTGGCAGCAAATGCAACAAGATAACCCACTGGAAGATGTCTATGTACAGCATGTGCGTAAACTGCAAGGCTTCTATCAAGCCTTAAATAAGTTGCACCAAGATCTGGGCCAACAATTACTTAAGCAGCAGTTTGAACGGCCAACGCCCTCACCTTTATTACTTGTTGAATTAACTTCTAATACTCAGATACCAGAGCAAGCCGGTGAGCTTTATGCGGAATTGCTACGCGACATGGACAGTAATGATCTTAACGCTTTTAAAACCAGCCTGGCGGATGCTGAGCAATTTGATGCCCTTAAAGGCATAGTGTTGGCCGTGACTCAAACGGAACAAGGCCAAAAACTGTTATTGAATACGGATTTAACCAAGCAAGATCTACTGCAACAACTCTTTATACTCGCACTGCTATTAGTGCTAATTGGTTTAGCTCTAATGCATTTAATTCGTATCGTGTGGCTAAAATTTTTGCAACCAAATCACTGATTTTATAAGGTAAAATTGCGAATGTTTTTTTAAGCAATAGGTGGTCAATGACCAAACAAACATTGACCACCTTTGTGCCACAACATAACAGTATAGATACTTACCGTCGCTCAAATCTCTCAGCTCTTGAATATTAGAAGTCGAATTCGCGACACTTCCACTTATCTGTTAGCCCTTTTTACCCAGAAATTCAATTAGTAAACTTGAAAACTTTTCTGGATTTTCTTGAGGTAACATGTGAGATTCATTTTCAATAACCACCAATTTTGAGTGTCTTGAAGCTCGCGCATCACTCTGTGTGGCCAACTTAAATAAGTCTCGTGTTTTATCGCCATACCCAAATATCAAAGGCAGTTCGATATTCGATAAACTTTGGGTATCAATCGATGGATGTTCTTGCTGATTTAGTTGCAAAGGCAATGTGTAAGCTTGTTTTAACTGTAAACTCTTCACCTCAGTTGGTTGCTTATCGAAATAGCCCTGACTATTCCCAGAACCATCAATCAATGATTCAACAGCTAAACTCAAATTCCCCTGTTGTACATGATTAAAAACAGACTCAAACATTGAATTTGCATCCGTAACCCAAGTTTTCATTTCATCCTCTTGAACACAGCCGGGATATCCTAGCTCATACAAAAATACCTTAGACAGTGGCAATTGAGACGTTGCTATCATGTTCAATACAACATCTGCACCATAAGACCAGCCAACCACATTCACGGGCTTATCTGAAACTAACTGTTTCACAAGCTCACTTAGTTCTTGAGCATGTGAATTCAGACCAAAACTTAAGCTATCATCATTATCAAAATGACTTAAAGTCACTGAAACGACATCAAAATACTGAGCCAAGGAATCTATATGAGGGAGCCACATAGAACCATCTGTTAATGCTCCATGAACCAAGACTAAATATTCACCACTGCCTTTTTGAAAATATTTCACATTATATTCCTATTAAGGGCTAGCGCTTTGCTCACCGAGCGAGCGGTAGCGACTCCGGTGCAGCAACTTGTTAGCCATACACAAAATTGCAAATCTCGCTCGAATATTCACGAAGAAATAATTGTTTATCTTTCAATGGCTCAACAACGTGAGGCGGAATTTGATCCATAAACGAGAAATGGCCTGCGCCATCAGTAACACGAACATCAAGGTTCTGCGGATCAGGCATCACTTGAGCCAGCCACTTAATCTGTGAAGGAGGGGTGATGTTATCCTCGGAACCCACCCAAGTTAAAACTGGGACTCGTACCGTATCAAGAGCCCCCTGCGCTTGAAAGAATCCAGTTGGCGGAGCAAGGAGAGCGAGACGACTTAACCGTGCATCTGCTGAAATGTCGACACGATGACCAGGCCCCAACCACATTTGCCCTCCCGCTAGCGCAATAAGTGTGGCTGCACCGATTGAGTGACCCACGCCAGACACCGTTACGCCAGACGGGCCAAAAATATCAAGCGCCATGCACAGTCTCTTAGCCCGGAGTCTCAATTCATTCTCCGTTGGCCTTGGCGAAGAAAGTCGCGGGAAATGCGGGGCAATGACCGTACAGCCCGAATCAGCCAGTGTATCCAAAAGCGTAACGTGACGCTCCGGATTTCCGCCTGCGCCTACCGCAAATAGTACCACTGGGCCAGATTTTTTACCTTTCCGCACCGATACATCGAATAATTCTGAATCATCTTCCAATTTACTTAAACTCATCAAGGCCTCTGATTTACTTTGATGTTCTCGGGACGGCTAACGCCTCAAACACCGGCTTTACCAAGTCCGCGTGCTTTGACTTGATACATTGCCTATCCACCACCAGGCTCCTCACCTTCCGTATCTTGCCAATCAATTTCATCTCTTTGCTTCTCGGAAAGAGGCATTGCTGCACCTGACGCTTTTGTGAGCTTTGCACCAGCCATAGCGGAACCATTAAAATCACAGCTATTGAACTCAGCTTGGCGTAAATCTGAGCCAGATAAATCAGCTTCAGAAAAATCAACCTTTTCGTATATCGAAGCTCGAAGATCAGACCTTGACAGGTTGGCACTCGAAAAATTTACACCAATGAAATTATTCCAGTACAAATTAGATTCTTCAAGGTCAGTCCTACGAAAGCTACAATTAGATATCTCTGATTTTGAAAAGAAGGTTCTTCTCATATCCAGATTGCTCAGATCCATGTCTTCTATCCCCATTCGAAAAACACTGAATCCGCAAGGATCTTCATCATCATAATGAGGTAGCGCCTCGGGTAGTCTTGGTGATTGATCATCAAAGACCAAACCTAATTCTCTCAACGCACTTATAGTTTCCTCAAATGTTTTTCTCACCTGGAGACTCCTTTGGCAATGTAACGAGCCTGTAGAATTTCTCTTTGAATAAAATTTAGTGATTTTTTGAGTCTCTGTGTATCGCATTCTAAGCCCTTAAAACGACCTTGCGAATGCATTTACAACCCTTAAATCACGCTTGTTTTTGTTAAAATCGAGTAATTCTACAGCCTCAACGCCGCAATAAGCGGACTAAAACTGTGGGTTAAAATGTGCAGCGAAACGTAACCCACTGTTTTAGTTCCGTTTAAATGCCTTATTGAACGAAGCCGCTGCGCGGCAGAGTGTAGCTGATATTTCATACTCAAGTAATCCCCTCACTTTGATCGGGCTTGCTGGAGTAAGCTCATGAATACCACCGACCAACAACGTTTTGAATTTCTTTACCAACAACATCCTACCAACTTAACTTTGCAAGGAAAACGCCCTGCAACCGTTGATGCGTATTCTCGTGCGATGCGTCGCCTTTCTGCGTTTTTTGACCGCGCCCCCGATACCATGACCGCGGCGGATTTGAAGACCTACTTTGCCAGCCTGATTGCCACTCACTCTTGGAGCACGGTTAAAATTGACCGCAATGGCTTGCAGTTTTTCTTAAAAAGGAGAAATTCTACAGCCTCAACGTCGCCATAACGGGCCGAACGTTCATGGCCTTGTTAGATGCCAGATCGCTGAGCCCGATTTAGTAGTGGTAACGACACGAAAGTATCGTTATCGCTTGATCATCAACTGCATAAACAAGCCTGTTAGTGTCATCAGTACGACGAGACCAAAAACCAGATAAGCTCTCTTTTAACGGCTCTGGTTTACCGATACCCTCAAATGGAGAGCGCTTAACATCATTGATGAGTTTGTTGATTCGCTTGAGTGTTTTCTTGTCTTGAGTTTGCCAATACAGATAGTCATCCCATGCGTCATCAGTCCACGACAGTAAACGTTGACTGCTACTCATCAATTAACTCTCGTGCTGTTGTTTTACCAGCACGGTATTGGGCTATCGAACGGTTTAAGTGTTCAGCGTTTTGAGGAGAGCGTAGTAAGTGAACTGTCTCCATAAGACTATTGTAGTAATCTAAAGACATAACCACAGCATCCTCAGAGTCACGACGTGTAATGACTGTTGTGTCTGCGTCATTAACTACACCGTCTAGAACAGCTTTAAGACCATTTCTAGCTTCAGTAAAAGATACAATTCTCATAAGAACCTCCACATGTACATTTAATGGAACAAGTATAATCTTCATTATTCCACTTGTACAGTAAGTTGAACATAAGATATTAATAAGGCAACTAACGCTTCCGGCGTTTTTGATACTGATACTGCAACACGTACTGCCCAAGGGATTACAGCGCTCGGGATTATGGTTTTTTACGCGGTAACGCCAAAGCCCATCTTGCACCAAATACAGTGCTTGCTATTGCCGTTGCTGCAACAGCTACTGGGAATTGAGCCACCGAGCCAACCGACGCGAACTTGCCCTTGCTGCCAACACAGCATAGGCTGCATTGGTATCCTTCGACCGAGATAATCAACACCGCAAGGACGCAATAAGAATAATGGCATTCATCACGCCTAGAGCGACAACAAGAGGAATACGAATAAAGAAACAACACACAGACAAGCCGTAACAAGCTGATAAGACAAGCGTTTACATTATGATCGCTCCTTACTTCCCTCCCGCTCGTCTTGAGAAAGGTACTCAGGCTAAGTGCGGTTAACGCTCAATGCTGCAATTTACTTAATAAGGCAGAACGCGAGATCGGCGAGACTCCGGGGATAATCCGAGCATTGTCAAACAATTGAATATGGGGGGTCGGCTTCGCGACATCTATTCTTATCTGTTATGTGGCTTTGCCTCTCAAGCCAATTAAGTTGCCAAATGGGTCTTCAACTTGACACATTGAAAGCCCATTTTCTATTTCCATTGGAGCCCGGTAAAGCTTTGCACCAAGAGCCTCAAAGTATACTAATGACTTGGATAAATTGTTTACTGACCAATAAAGAACAGCTCCATTTTTGCCAGAGCCCACTTTTTCATCAGCTTGCACTATTTCAATAGAAAAGCCATTAAGGTCTAACACAGTAAAATCAAAATCTGAGTGATAGACAGACGTCGCTTCAGGAAAGGCTTTTTGGTACCAATCTAATCCCTGTTCTACATTAGGGACATGAACAAAAACTGCTGTAGGGGTCATAAATTCTCTCCTGCCACATAACGAGACTGTAGAATAACTCCAACAGCCAGGTTTGACTAAAAAACAGGGCCCTACAATCAATCCTAAGCGCTTCTAAGACAATAGGTAATGCATTTGGCCCCCATAAAGCAGGCTGTTTTTCTTAAAAAGAGAAATTCTACAGCCTCAACGCCGCGGTAATCTGCAGCTATGTAGTAGGTTGTGTTGTGGCAGCGTAGCGACCGCCACATAAACAAGCGACGGAATAGCCGCTTTGTTATACATTAACCATTGTTACCGGTACATTAATGAAAGACGAAATTTTAGTGGCATCACCAACGATCTCTTTTTTAACGCCGTGATCAATAATATTTATATGGCCTGATTTATGACCGCACAAATTCACCTCATAGCTAGTGAATTCTACACTACGGTTAGTGTTATGAGTTCTAACAGTCTTTTTCAGAATCTGAACCTCAGTAAAATCAGATAGACGCCCCTGGTCAATAATTTTTTTCGGCCTCCACATACTGTACCGATAATATTTATCTTCAACTCTATCAAGCTTGACCACCTCCTGAGTCAATAGCTTAAACTTGCTAAACCCCCAAACCATGAATATGCCAATGAATATAAACGAACACCCTAGTAGGTCGTTATCTGACTCCATGAGAATTTGTAATCCTCCATAAATCATGAATATAAATATTCCATTTATAACCAGGAAAAGCATTGTACCTGCCGCGACCGCAGTTAAAGTTGGTACTATTTTAATGGCATCTTTACCTGCCGTAACTACATGACATGTTTTAAAGTTTGATGCACCATTTAAAATTGGCTGAGATGGATCGATCATACCTTGATGTAACACCTAATGGATGAATAACGAGACTGTAGAATAACTCCAACAGCCAGGTTTGACTAAAAAACAGGGCCCTGCAATCAATCCTAAGCGCTTCGAAGACAATAGGTAATGCATTTGGCCCCCATAAAGCAGGCTGTTTTTCTTAAAAAGAGAAATTCTACAGCCTCAACGCCTAAAGCACGCGCCCAGTGTCGGAGCTAGGGTTTTGTGCGAGTATTTTCCCGCACGAAACTCAAGCGGAGTGTGCTGGGTCGCCGTGACTTTACTTGTTATAAGCCGATCCTGTAAATGTGCCATTTCTAAAGCCTGCTCTAGCGCCACAATGAGAGCGACACGCACCTGAAAATTGAGCATTAAGCTTACCCTCAGTGAACGTTATGCTCACCTTACAATCACCCTCTGACGCGGAATAACCAGACTCTGATTTAGAGAGTGTTAGTGGCCACCAGCATGAATGGTTATTACCACCAGTAGACATTGCATCAACTTGATACGTGCCATTATCGTTAGGGCATATATGAAATCTAGCTTTCTCACCAAATGTATATTCTTTAAATCCTGACTCACATTGATATTTAACACTAGGCTCATCTGAATATGACAAATGAGAAAACACAACTAAAGCTAATAACCATATATATTTCATTGTTGATTCCTGAGATATAACCTGAAAGCTTCTAACGCCCACAACACCGGTAAAATTGTCGCGCAGCGGAAATTTTATCCGTGTGATTGCGCTTGATAATCATTGAGCCTCCTCCAGCTACCTTTAACCTAGGTATGCTAACGGTGACAAAACCAAACGGAAAAAGCTCAATGAACTTTTATAATAACTCACATCCATACTACTGTGGTATCGATCTACACGCACCTATTCTTTATGTCTGCATTATTGATTTACAAGGAGAAATTGTTTTTCATAAAAATTAAAGCTGACAAAGATGAACTGATGATGTTACTCGAACCCCACATTGGCCAAGTGGTTGTCGGGGTGAAATGCATGCACTGCTGGTACTGGGTTTCTGATTGGTGCTAGAAGCAAGGCATCGACTTTGTCCTTGGTCATGCACTATATATGACAGCCATTCACGGTGGCAAAACCAAAAACGATAAAGTCGACTCCTTTAAAATTGCCTCACTTTTGCTCGGTGGCAATTTTCCTTTGGCTTATACCTACCCCAAAGAAATGCGCGCGGCCTGTGATTTACTTCACCGAAGAACCAAAATCGTTCGCCATGGTGCCATGCTTAAAGGCCATGTGGTCAATACCAACAGTCAACATAATTTGCCCCCATGGAACTCAACCTGAAAAACAAATGTGCCAGAGAAACGCTGCGAAGCAATTTTGATGATCCCATCGTCCAGCGCAATATCGATATGGATATGGCATTGCTGGATTTCTATGCCAAAGCACTAAGCTACGTCGCCTTGATTAGACACCTTATTGGCGCGCACCAATACAATCAGCGAAATCACTTACACCTTGGCTGAGCCTGGAACTAACTTTGCTTAAAGCACCTTTGTCTTGAATAGCGCCAGTGCAGGGTTAACCGATAAATGTCTAGTGCCCCTGTCATTTCCAGGAATGGAAAAACAACAAGCAGCAGTGAGACCACAATAAGAGAGGCTCTATATGTGTTTGCTGTAGGCGATGATCTGACAGCTACATGACAAACGAAGTAAACGGCTTTGCTGATTGACTTGAATTTGGCTGCTAACGCAGCCAAAGAAATAGCTAGTACATATTGACGGCCGGTAGGCTAATATGTGTTGGGCATTATTCGCGCCCTGGACGCCTGAAGTGACTGCGTGCATGTTCGACCTTTTCCCTGAACACACACCCCTCAGAGTGATCATTTATAAGACCCATTGCCTGCATAAAGGCATAGACGGTTGTGGGGCCAACGAACTTCCAACCCTGCTGTTTCAGAGCCTTCGACAGTGAAATGGATTCCTCTGAGGTTGATGTTGTCTGTGGCTCGGGCAAACTATTCTCATCTGGTTCGAATCGCCAGAAGTAAGCGGCCAGTGAGCCTTCCTGCTCCACGAGCTCTATCGCCTTTTTTGCATTGTTGATCACAGCTTCTATCTTTCCGCGATGCCTGACAATCCCTTCATCCTTCAATAATCGATCAATCTCAGAGTCACTGTACTTTGCCACCACATTAAAATCGAAATTTGAAAAGGCAGCACGAAAATTCTCTCGTTTAGCGAGAATCGTTCGCCAGCTCAGACCAGATTGAAAGCTTTCGAGACACAGTTTTTCAAACAGCCTGATATCGCCATCAACTGGATAGCCCCACTCATTATCGTGGTATTCAAAAAACTCAGGAGCAGCCGAACACCAGCTGCAACGCAATTCTCCATCAGGGCCTTGAACAGTAGAGTTCATCGTCCCCCTCACTTGGCCAGAAGAAAGCCCAGACGCTCATCTGCTTTCTTTGGCTCGATTTCAAGTATTTCTGCCGTAACGACATTCTCGGCCACAAATGGGTCTTGATTAACGCGGCTCTCAAGAGCATCCCTTGACTCACCATGAGCAATAACAGAGCCTCCAAGACCGGGTTGAAGACTACCAACTACCAAGAAAACCTTATCCTCAAACCCTCGCCTAATCCATTGATTGTGACCTTCCATAAAATCACTGGCCTGATCTTTATTTTCTGAAAACCGCAAAAGAACGACAAACATTAAAGCACCTCCGATTGATTGTTTGTTGAAGTTGGAAAAGAGGATAACCAGTCATCCAGACGACTTACCTCGCTGTGAATGAACTTCTCATCCTGAAATGCACTAGAAAGTGTCGCTACGCCTTGACTGAAAGCGAGCAGATGCATTGCCAATTCATCGGCGTCATCACAGCGATCAAGTTGCTCGAATTGTCGGCGCAGCCAAGTTCTGAATAGCGTAAACAACTCGTTTGCGTGGTTTCTTACGGGATGATCCAGCTTGGCAAGTTCAGTACAGAGCGTCCCTACCGGACAACCGTAACGCTTAATTTTGGCGCGATTCACTACCAAAATATTGATGAAGCTACGGATACGATCAACTGGCGTGTCGCCTTCTAGCTCCCAGTTATCGAGCATTGAATTCGTGCGAACAAGGCGATGACTGATTACGGCATCCAAAATTTCGTCCTTGGTCTTGAAGTGATAATAGAAATTTCCTCGGGAAATGCCTAGAGTTTCCGCAATTTGAGCGAAAGATGTGTGCTCAAACCCCTGCTCATAGAACAGTTGATCTGCCGTATCGACAATGCGATTTCTTGTTAGCTTATTGGCCACCTGAGCGACTCCTGACAACTGTAAACGATGTAGGACAACTGTCCTATTTACAAACTTAGGACAATTGTCCTAACAAGTCAATAGAGAACGACTTGTAGGTTGGCGAGGTTGAGTGCTCTGAGGCCCTAACGCCGTATTGATCGGACAAAAAAGTGGGTTAAAGCGTGCTGCAAATCTAAACATAAAACACTGTTTTTTGTTAGATTTAAATGCCTTATTATACTTTTTGTGCTACATAATTAAGAACATCTACTTTCTCGCCACCTCTCGTAAAATGAGCATCAAAATCGTATGCCATTTTCTCTAAAGGTGCTTCGTGATATCCCGAAGTTTGAATTTCTGTTATGTAGCGTTCCATAAATGCTATTGCACCTAAATGCCCCCATTGTGCAACATGGACAAGTTCGTGAAAATGTAAGCGCAAATCCGATGCAAACTGCGCAAGAACATAATAAGTGTTTTTGTACGTAATTCCGTGAACTTCCATATCTATAAAGTCACCTAATCCCATTTGGCGTAACTCAGGAAAGTTAGGCTTGGGGATTGTATCGACAATCACAAAATATGATTGTTGTAGGAACTCTAAAGGATAAAAACCTTTGAATTCATCAAAGAATTTAGAGCAAGAAATCCTTTGTTCTTGGTACTCAATGTTCGTCTGATCAATCCACTTTTCAATTTGATGCAACATACTAGACTCCAGAAAAATAATCGTGGTAGAGCAACCCATTACTGGGCCGCCCCCACACAGATCCGGACGTGCGCTTATTGCGTATTAACATGAAGTCGATCGGTTAATAACATCGATGCCGATCACTTGTACTCTTCTTTGTAGAACCTTTTTT
>NZ_JAUOPX010000374.1:0-228 GCF_030547455.1 Motilimonas sp. 1_MG-2023
TATTGAGCTTTATAGTTTTGTTGTAATTGACAATTTCTGTAAGTGTTTTGTTTTTTGTTTGTGGGCTTTTTTTGTATGGGGTATTTAATTTTTTTATTTGTTTTAGAGACCGGTTTTGTGTTTTTTTATTGGTGTTAGTTATGTATGATGTGCTGAGTCTTTTTTAGATTTGCTTTGAGTTCTTTTTTCGGCTTCATATTTGTTGTTAAAGAGTTAATTGCGATTGGG
>NZ_JAUOPX010000375.1:0-228 GCF_030547455.1 Motilimonas sp. 1_MG-2023
ACAAACAAAAAATTAAAATAAGAGAATTACAAAATTAAAAAAAAATGAAAAAGATAAACATACATTATAAATACACAATCATAAAAAATAATCACAAAAAAAAATTTCCAGATGCAAAAAATTAAAAATTAAAGGTGTTTAACACATTAATAAATAGAATATTATACATGCACAAGCTAAAATATATTACAAAAAATAATTAAATCATAATGATTCACATACACACAC
>NZ_JAUOPX010000376.1:0-228 GCF_030547455.1 Motilimonas sp. 1_MG-2023
GGATAGTTAATATTGTCTTATATAGTTACTAGAATTGGTGTTTCTGGTATTATTGGCCACTCCTTTTACGCTTATATTATGTAATCAGTTAAAGTTTCTTTGTCAGATTTCCTGATGTCTGGGAGTGTGTTGTTTTTTTCTACGGATTTCGTTAACATATTCTTTCATCATGGATATTTTATGCTAATCTTAAAGTTTGAAAGTGTTCTGGTAGAATCGTTTTGGAAC
>NZ_JAUOPX010000377.1:0-228 GCF_030547455.1 Motilimonas sp. 1_MG-2023
ATAGCCAAGGCCAATACGTCTCTTTATACTCTTACGGCGCCATTTAGTTTTCTTTTTGGTCTGCAGATTGTAAGCTATTGTTCGACTCAGGCTGCGAATTTTAGATTATTTCTTGTTTGGGTGCTTGTTTTGTTGCTGAGTGTGCTTGTTTTTTTGACTCCGTTTGTGTGTATAAATATGATGTTACTTATTTTAAAGTGGAATTTATGAAAGTTATTTTCTAGATTG
>NZ_JAUOPX010000378.1:0-227 GCF_030547455.1 Motilimonas sp. 1_MG-2023
TGGCTCCTCCTGCTGGGATTGAACCAGCGACCTGCGGATTAACAGTCCGTCGCTCTACCAGCTGAGCTAAGGAGGAACAATTTTTACTTTGTAATCTTATTGACTACTAAGTGCACTGCACTTGAGGTTCAAGCGTCTTGCCTCAACCAGAATTTGGCTCCTCCTGCTGGGATTGAACCAGCGACCTGCGGATTAACAGTCCGTCGCTCTACCAGCTGAGCTAAGGA
>NZ_JAUOPX010000379.1:0-223 GCF_030547455.1 Motilimonas sp. 1_MG-2023
ATTCACTTTTACCAAATTGGTTGCGGGAGCTGGATTTGAACCAACGACCTTCGGGTTATGAGCCCGACGAGCTACCAAACTGCTCCATCCCGCGACTGGTTTTTTTGACACTTTTTATCTATTAAAAATTGGTTGCGGGAGCCGGATTTGAACCAACGACCTTCGCCGAGTTTATAAGAGTTGAGCCCGATAAGCTTTTTCTTATTCACTTTTACCAAATTGG
>NZ_JAUOPX010000380.1:0-222 GCF_030547455.1 Motilimonas sp. 1_MG-2023
AGTACCGCATCACAATTAACTCATACTTTTAGAAATTCACAAACAAGGTTGCGTCTCTCTGTGAAGCAGCTGAGCTACTACCGCATCACAATTACTCTTTTTATACAGTTGGTAATCTGTTTGATTCTTGCCACAGAATTTGCCGTTTTAATTTGGAGCGGTACACGAGGCTCGAACTCGTGACCTCAACCTTGGCAAGGTTGCGCTCTACCAGCTGAGCTA
>NZ_JAUOPX010000381.1:0-218 GCF_030547455.1 Motilimonas sp. 1_MG-2023
GGCGCATAACCTCGCTTTGCGGCAGTGGTTAAATAACCTAGTGCTTGCTCTCTAATCGCAGGGTCTTTGATATCTTGATGTTGGGACAGCTCGTTGTATAACGAAATGGCCGCTCTATTTGCGCCCATTTCAAGGGCTTGTTCTGTTCTGGTCTAATCCCATCGGACACTTAATTTTGAGACAATAACGTCAATAGATTAAGGAAATGATATGAGCCT
>NZ_JAUOPX010000382.1:0-214 GCF_030547455.1 Motilimonas sp. 1_MG-2023
TGGCGGAGCGGACGGGACTCGAACCCGCGACCCCCGGCGTGACAGGCCGGTATTCTAACCAACTGAACTACCGCTCCACATTTATCTTCGTTTAACATTCGGCATAACCTAGGCGTTAACCCTAGCACAATATTGGCGGAGCGGACGGGACTCGAACCCGCGACCCCCGGCGTGACAGGCCGGTATTCTAACCAACTGAACTACCGCTCCGCAA
>NZ_JAUOPX010000383.1:0-213 GCF_030547455.1 Motilimonas sp. 1_MG-2023
CAAAGTTGCAATTATCACTGAGCTGTTTGTAAATTGATTGGCTGCAAGAATGAAATGCTCCTGCATGGCCTCGGTTTTTTATTAACGGATATTTAAATAGCTTTCCTATTGCGCTAAAAAACACTCACTAGCCAGAGCGGGATTCCACTTTGAACAGAAAATAAGCAGCAACTAAAGGTGCAGATAAATGTGTAATCGAAGTGCACATATATT
>NZ_JAUOPX010000042.1:0-39049 GCF_030547455.1 Motilimonas sp. 1_MG-2023
ATCAACCACATCCAACGCGATTCATTATCCCGTTGGTGTGACGTTTCATCGGCAAAAATCACATCGGCTTGGCGCACATGCACTTTAATGGCCTGATGCAACGGCGTCAACATGCTACTAATACGTCCCTGAGCTTCAGAAATGGCCCCTGTCGAAAACCGGAGCCCATAGATCTCTTGCAATAGCGACTGGATATTGCCAATGCTCTGATGATATTGCCCAGAAAAAAGGGCAATCTGACTCATTAAATTCGGGCCCATTTGACCACTGGGCGCCGTATCAGGCAGCGTTGCTTTCACTTTTTCCCCACAATTTGTACAGGCACCAGCGAAAAGCTGATATTCCGTGATGGTGTAATGCCTTGGCGGGATTTCAAAGACTTGATGTCGATAGTATGGCTGTGGATGAGGGGTGACTAAGCCAGCGCAACATGGACAGCAAACATCAGGCACGACTATACTTGTGTGTCATCCTCACGCAATGTTTCTAAGGTGCGTTTACTGCCCGCATGGCCGGGTTGCGCACCGCGCATTTTTGTCTGTTTATTTGAGTTAGGCTTATTGCGAGAAGACTTGTCTTTACGTTTTTTATCGGGCCCATCAGATGATTGGGGGTTTTGAGGAGTTACTGGATGAGGCAGCCAATCGCCCTTCTAAATCAGCCATGTGCGCCCAAGCCTCTTGGAGTAAGGCATTTGCTTGCTCAAGATTCGTCGCAACAGGTGGGTTAGTGAGGTCAAATTTAATCGGCATCGGATAAGAATGACACCAGAAAAGGATCGCTCAAGGGATATTTAAGATCGAGTGAGAGTGGTCACGAAAAAAATTTGGGGGTGTCAAGCTGCTCCTGGTGAATAGTTACCATTAAGCTGCTGAAAGATGCGGCTGTTATGGCGCAGCGCTAAACGCGCAGCACTGGGTACTAATTCAAGCTGATAAAAAGTATGATGATGGCCGGTGTCTTTTTGGGTAAACGCACTGATGATGCCGTGAACTTGGCGCTGCAAGCCCCGTCTTGCCAAATACTCAATTTGGCGACTTGGTCCACCACTTTATCAGGTGCGTTATCATAACGCGTGCTGGCAAGAAATAGGTTCACTTTATACAGATTAGATAACAGCTCTTGATAGTCAAACGCCGTGACCAAAAACTCACCATGGCTTAGGCTGGGACATGGTGAGTTAATGTATTTGACTAGCTAGCTTCAGTTTCTTCGGTGAGTTTGATATCCATATCGTCAGCATCCTGCGCTGCCTTGAGCCGCTGCTGATACACTTCTTCGGGGATATACGGCGGTACGTAAGGCGCAAAACCATTCATCATCACTCGGTATTCCTCTTCCATCACCTTGATGGGGTTATCACTGCGAAGTCCGTCATATTGAGTAAAATAATCTTGCCACTGTGGTTTACTGTGCTGGGCATAAAAATCGACCCAAAAGTTATCAAGTCGCCCTCGCTTTCCGGCTTGATCAAACGCCACGGTGGTCGGGTCTAAATGGCGAAACGGCTCCAGACTTGGGATATCCGGTAGTGGCTGCTCCACATCCATGTATCTCAGTAGCGTATCCCATGCGGCCTCAATTTGTGAATAATCGGTGCCGCCACTGAATATGTGCACCTCAAATGATTGGTACGGATTTTCGGGGTGCCGGTATTTCAACACTAAACTTAAATGGGTGGTGCCATTTGTCATCACATTATGCTCCACGACGGGCACACAATCGGTAAAGTTAGCCTCCCCGATATATGCGTGTTTCACTTTACCGGTTCGGCGATAACACCCTTCTCCGTTCCAACGATAACGTTCAAAACACCTTAATTCCTTATCTGTTACCCAATAGTTTAGATATGTCCCAAAACAAGCAACTATAGGCGGAAGTATACCAAAAACAAGAAATGCCTTAAAAGGCAGTAGCATCATCTCAATAACACATCCTGCTAAAAGAGCCCCCCAACAAGCAATGATCCATATCCATGCTAGTGGAAAAGATAAAAAGCTGCCCATAATAGTGAATAGCAGACTAGATGTTGGCTTTGTTTTGTCTTCATCAAAGGCTGCTTTAAATGCCTCATCAGTCCAGCGCCAAAAGGTTGGAAAGTCATTATTTTTAACTTGATACGTATATTGCTTGTACCAGTGGCTTGGAAACTGCCAATTAATCGGGCTCTTATAGGTATATTGATTATGCCAAGTAAGCTGGCTGTCTATCAGTAAATATTCAAGCAGATTGGCTTGGTATATTTCATTGACACTAGGGCATTGACTGCCGCGATAGGCGGTGTCGGCGTACACATTATTTTCAACTGGCATGGGAGGCCTTAAGCTGCTCGGTTAACGTTAAACTAAAATTATCATTAATATACTTAAAGGCCCTCACGCCGGACTGGTTGACGTAAGTTTGTTGCTTAACATCAAAATAGGATGATTGGCCCCCACCAAAATCACGAACCATCTGCACGCAGTTAGTTACCCGCCCCATAACCTCCTTCATCAAGGGCTGACCTTAATAAGCCTTCACATCTTGGTTATTTTCAGCGGCGTTATTGGCTTTAGCCAGCAGCTCAATATCACCGATATTTAACAGGGTTTTGCCATAGTAGCGATACTCGGCGTTAACTAGTTTGTTGGCTTGTTGCAGTTCTTCCGAAGGTTTGGCCCATTGGTCGCGCGGGAGTGGCTCGCTCCAAGCTTGCATGGCGGGGGTGACGCCGCGGTGGATAACATATTTAAGGCGGTAGTTGGTTAATAAAATACCAAACGGGGTGCCGTTAACGTACCACCAAATCTTGATCCAAAGGGGGATGTCTTTTTCTTCGCAGTTATGGCTTTCACAATATTCTCGGCGAATAGCGGCGAAGCTTTCGGGACTGGGCTCGGGGATATCATCGGGGCCGTATTCCATAAAGTGGCGGATCATTTCCCATTGCGCCGCTGCCACTAGCATATTGCCCGCCCCTACTTGCGCTGCTGACCAAAAATGGCCGTGATCGTCTTCATCGTTAGCGCCAATAAACAAGGTGGCACTGTGCACCATGGCATGGCCGGTAAAACCACTGCCTTGGCCCACTAAGGCCACCACCTTTTCCCAAGGCACCACTTTGTATTCGGTTTGCTTTAGCTTTTCATTCCAACGAGAAAACATCACCTCGCGGCGCTGGCGATGAAAGCGAAGGGGGGCAGCGCGGGCAATATCTTTATTACTGCTGATAATTATCCCAAAGGTGAGTACTAGCCCTAAAATAATGACGGGGCTAGCATAAGCAAAAGAAGTAAAGACCTCTTGCCAGATAATGGCATCCCAAGACACTTGCCTGACAGATAAGGTCTCCGTTACATCCTTCCATTCAAACCAGTTGTAGAAGCTGATACCAAAAGTAGCACTGTAACTTGCCCAGCCGAATACAATGGCTAAGATAAGTACATATTGCGCCTGAAAAATACTGCCCTTCGCCCCGCCTATATCAATATAATGCTCACACTTCTTAGCTAACAAATCACAGGCATTGGCCTTAGGAATGTTAGTGGCGACCGGCAAGGGGCTTAAGGTGATGCGTTGCCCGGTTCCTTGCACTTCGCTGCGCCCTGCTTTAAAAGGCATTTCTTGTTTATCTGTCATGATTGCTCTCGTACAATGGCGGGCCTTGAGGCTCGACTTACCTTACCCTCCAATTTCCCTCACCCACCAATATCACAAAAACATAAAATTCTAACTCATTTTAATTGATGGTTACATCTTTATTGCGTACTGCAGTGACTAATGCATTGAATCGATTTATAAATAGCCAAGCCCCCTTACCTTGCACCATATTTGCACAGCAAACTGATAATCAGTTGATCGTCACGCCTTGTGGCTATGTCTAATGGTGTGTTACCCGCTTTATCAACCCCATTAGCATCGGCGCCTTGCTCGAGGTGCTGTTTGGCAAGGGCCCAATCGCCATGGCCAATGGCTTGGTGTAGTGTCATCACAAACTGGCTGGCGTCGTATTGATTTATTTGATAACCGCAATGCTCACAGCTTGCTGCCAGCTTGGCAACCAACTCTTTACAGCTTGGACAGCGCTTTACCTTGCCGCTTTTTAAGGCTGCTGCCTCTTGCTCGGCTTTTAGGGCTTGTTGCTGCTGAGTTTGCTGATCAAATAAGTCGGGGATGTCTTCCCAATTAAAGCGAGTCTGCTCTTTTTTTAATTTCTTGGCCAAACGTTGCTCAAACCATTTCGGTGACATTTTTTTCCATTTATCGGCCTTGCGGCCTGTGGCCTTATCATGGGCAGCGGTAGTCGCGTCTAACGGCCTAAAGGGCTCAAGCTGGGGGATATCGGGCAGCGGCTGGCTGACATCCATAAAACGTTGCAACATTTCCCAACAAAGGTAATGCTGCTGCGGCGTGGCCTGCAACTCACCGGTTAAGTTAAGGTAAAATACTGCCTTTTGATTGCGGTGCACCACGGCCAGATTGGTATAAATTTGCCCCGAGGTGGAGTCCACGTGCAAATCGACAAAGGCGTCAAAATCGGTAAAGGGATAACTAACTAAACCAAAGCGCTTTTTTACCTTGACAATGCCGGTTTGGCGGAAAAAGCCATCGCCATTATCGGTAGCAAACCATTCGGGGTGTTTTTCGAGATAGGAATAAAGAGTACGACAACAGATACCAAAAACTATAATTGTTAAGATAATTATTAATTCTGTAGTAGTCATGAATATTGAATTATTTTTATCGGTCAAATACATAAGTATCAGCGCAATAAAGTAACAAACTCCCAAAAAACTATATACAAAGCCCCCCCTAGAAAATTTACTATGAAAGCTGTATAACCCTTAACCCCTGTGTATTGAAGTCGAGTATGACTCCAAGAAGAGCCTTCTTCTCCTATTTCCTCTGAGTCATAAATACGGTCGGCAATATACTGATAAGGTTCAACCTTAGTGTAATGTTGTGACCAAGGCAGCTTGATACTCCCTTTGCTCCAAGTGGCGTAACGCAATCCTGTTTCTGGCCGTTTTACTTGGCTAGCCTTATCTTGTTGCCATGCGGTGGCACTGTAGTGTTCATCTAACATGTTTAATCAGCCTAAATCGTTAATAAAGTGTCATGCTTTTGAGGCTCCAAGCGACGATAAATAAAATACCCTTGATTTTTTTGTTCACTTTCAGAGAGCCAGTCCAAATCATCCGCAGTGGGCTCTTGTGCTGGAAAACTAATGACCGTAGCGATTTCTTCCTTGGTTGTAAAATCAAGTAGCTTTTCTGTTACTTCAAAGCGGTACTTAGCACCCAATTAATGATAAACGCGACTGATTGTTTCAGCCATGGCCTGCTCCGCTGCTTGGTACTCTTGCTCGCTCATATCGCGCCAATAACGGGGATCGCGACCAATGGCTAAGTCATGCTTGGCGGTGGTTGGATCGAGATGGCGGCATACTTCTAACGTCGGCGCGTTAGGCAGCGGCTCGGCGACATCCATGTAACACTGTATAAAGTCCCACCACGCTAGCCCATCGGCAATGCTGGTGAAGTTGGCCAAGCCGACACTGCTAAATTGAAGGGACTTGTCATCCTTGTGTACAAAAATGATATTGCAGCCAGCCGATGTCGGCGTTGGACTGACTAGGGGCTGTAAGTAAGGAATAAACTCCATAAAATTGACACTTTTTTTGCTTTTTAAACGGCCTGTTAACCAGCCATATTGCCAAAAGGTAATCATTCCTGTTTGACGATTTAACTCTAAAGCGGGACTAGCCTTACCAAAAATCCAGTCTGAATATGGGGGGGGCAATCGTACTAGCAATAGCAAAAAGCCACCGATTAATAACCCTGCCCCCCCAAAGAGGCATTACTTCGGGGAACACATTAAAATGATTCGGCGTATCCAATATCCACCCTAAACATGCCATAAAAAAGAGAACAATAATCCCCGCGCCCCCTCCTATAGCCATTAGGCTCCCACCAAACTGACATAAAATCCCCAGCCAAGCTCGCCCACCAGTTAAAGTCCGAATACACTGATGATTAAATTGAAACAAGCCATCATCCTCTGCTATAGCCTCATCCTTCAAAGAAGCATGCAGCCCCTTTAAGTAGGTGGATGGCACCACCCGTGCGTAATCGCCAAATTCCAATGGATGATTGCCTTTTAGATGATGGGGCTCAGGCGTTGGCGTGGTTTTCCAATACTGGTATTCATACGCCGTTGCTGCGTAATAGTCTTGTTGCATCTCATTTACTCTTTAAACCACAAATTCAAGCCAACTGATGGTTCAATAAACGTTGCGCCGCAAACGCTTGCGCCGCATCGTCTGCATTTACATCGTACAGATAAAAAAACCTAGGCAAACTTAGGCAAGGCTCTTACTGCTTGCATAAACTGCGCTTTTTGCTCGTAAAGATCTTTTAAGGCCATGTCGCGCCAATAACGCGGGTTGCGTTGAATCTTTTTGTCATGGGCTGCGCTAACGGGATCAAGGTGGCGGCTCATTTCAAAGGTCGGCACGTCGGGCAATGGGCGTGAGGTGTCCATATAACGCTGAATAAAATTCCAGATGGCCGTGACGTCATGGCCCAGTTTGTTATCACCAAACAGTGCAATATCTATCTTTAATTTGGGCTCGGTGGTGCAGCGCAAAAATACTTGGTGGTAATCTGTGATGCCTTGGTGGGTTGAGATATTAATGGTTTCGGCCACGCAATCTTTAAACGCCACATCGTAAAGTAATTTATTGGTTTTTTTACACCACTGCTTTACCCGCCCAGTGCGGCGATTTAACTCAAAATGGGGTTTAACATGTTTAGCGAATTTCTTGATGCAAAAAAGCAGTATCGGGGTGCAAATAACAGCGGAAATAGTACATGGGAGAGCAAAATATACAAACCCGAAATCAACAAAAAACCAAAATCTAGGCCAGAAATTTTCTGTTGCTAGTCCAGAGACGACCCCTGTTAATAAAGAAAATAACAATATAATTATAGCTACCTTTATGGCCCCTACACTGCCAGCAAGTAACACAAAAAATATCTTATCGTTGAGTTTCCCTAAGGTGGGATAGCGGATCATTTCAGCATCAAAGCGCTCTATTTGCTTGTCGGAAAATTTAGGGCCGCCTTCTTTATCTTCAACAAAGAGATCGTCCACTTCATGGCTATCGAGGGCGTTAGGGGGAAACACATCCCATAGCTCTTGGCTTTTATTGAGCACCATGGCGCGATGGGATGGTTTAGCCAAATATAACTCTTGGGCTTGTTCGCTGCGATAAGCGCTTGGTTCGTAATTAAAAATGCTATTTCTCTGCTCATTGCTTTAACCTAACCAACATTCTTTACTGCCTTTTGCGATGTTATTCATCCTGTACGATTCTGTGGGCGCGGTTTTTAAACCGCGAATCTTCAAAGATTTCACACGCTTTTTCGCGGAATAAATTCCGCTCCTACCTGAGCGAGCTTTAGATAAAGGGCTAGCAAAAACGCCCCCTTATCCTTTTTAAGTCATGAGCTTAATACCCACCCTGCTCTTTCGCTATTGCCGCGTTTAAGTTCGCTTGCTCGTTGTGCTTACGCCATATTTCTAGGCGGCCCATTTTACGCCAGTAATACGGGTCGCGTCCGGTCTTACGGTCGTGCTCGCGGGTCACCGGATCACTATGACGCCATGCCTCTAACAATGGCGTATCGGGCAGGGGCTGGCTGGTGTCCATGTAACATTGAATAAAGTTCCACAAGGCATAAGCGTTGGGTAAGGTAGACTCTTCACCCAGTTGCTCGGCATTAAACGAGTAATAACTGTGCTGATGGTGGCGCACCACCACATTATGCTTTATCACCGCGCCTTGATGACCCAACACCGGCGACATTTCTGCTACAAATTCCCGAAACGGAAAGCTCGCCTCCGGCGTACCATCATCAAAAAACAGCGTTACCATGCCCGTTTGTCGATTTAACTCGTAGGTAGAATACACTTCTATGGTTTGGGTTTTTAACCATAGCCAGTTAAGTAAGTCGCCGACTAAGCCAATAATGATAAGTGGGATGGTTAATGTTGTACTTATGTACCACAAAGTATCAAGGTAAATATCGAAATAGCCAAGCTCCAAATTACGACCTAATACTTGGTTAGCATCTAATTCCAGATATGCCAATATAAAACATGACAAAATACTAAACGGCAATAAAACATACTTCCCCCCCCAACCCGCGATAAACGTCAGCATAAAGATATGCGATAAAAAGCCAGTTTGCCCGGTCATGGTGGCCATGCGCAGCACGCCTCCATCGGTTCGTAGCGGTTGCTCAAGGTATTCTTGCTCGGTCATCCCCTCGTCTTTAAACTCTCGCACCTCTTTAATGTGGCGATAACTGATAAAACGCGCTGGCATGGCCTTGGTTAAGGTTTGGCTTTTTTGATAACAGCCTGTTAACCATGACTTGACTGGTAAATCCTGTGCCTGCTCTGCGCGATAGGCGCTGGCGGCGTAGTTAAAATCTATCTGCAACACAATCTACGTCCTTTCTATGATGTTTTGCGCTTGGGTGATGGCCCCAGCCAAAAATCGGTATTTGCTTCAAAATTAGCATGGCCGTGGCTTTCCTTGCGATATGCTAAAAACTCTGACGAGGCTGGCGCGGGAAAAACTCGCGTAATGCCATGGTGCTGCGCGATAAACTGAAAACGCGGCACCACAGCATGTTCAATCCCCAAAAAGAATGGTAATGATTTGGGAATATCAAAAAAATACTCGTTACCTTGCGCTGTTGCGTAAGCGTAAATAGGCTGGATGCCTGTTTCAACTATTTCTTCCTCAACTTGCTCGTGCTCATTTGGGGTCCAAGCATGGGTGGCCAAAGCAAAGCGGCTTTCACAGCGTATATCAGTAAACAGTGAGGGTAACGCGGTGCTTACGGTCACGCGGTAATTCGCTTTACTGATTAATACTCGCGTGTCTGAGTCAGTTATTTCAGCGGGCACGGCGTTAGGGTTGTTGTAATAAGGATTAAAACCTCGGTTAACTTGATAACCACTGAGCATATGGGCCAAACGATAAAAAGCCTCGCCGCCGTCTTGATCTAAATACTTTAACCCAGGCTCAGCAGCCAACGGGCCGCCGGCGAGCAATTCTTGCATCGGGCTGTCTTTAAACAGAACAAAAGCAAAAAAGCCCGTCACCACCAATAGCCAACCGATAATCGGCACCATGCCAAGCAAACCGGTTAAACCTATGCCATAAAGGCTACAAAACGCTAACACAGCAATCCCTGTTGTCATTGCGGCCATGCCTTTAGCGGCATCGTTATCGTTCATTGCCATCAGGTGTTTTATGTCTAAGTAACACACAAATAAGGTTAAGCCCACGCCAATCACAGCAAAAGCTAACCGCGTAGTCACCACCCGAGGTAATAACACACGTATCGCATGCATAATAGGCCGGGTGCGCTTTAGGGTGGCCATGTCGGCTGCTTTTAATAATTGGGTATCCATAAAGCGGGTCAACACCGTTGCATGCCCCATGCGCATTTTTATTTTTTCATAGGTGTAAATAAGCGCAAAGGTCGTATCATAGAGCGCAGAAAAATTGCCAATTATAGCACGCCCGCCGCGCCCTTGTTTCAAAAAGCTATTAAATGCACTCAACTCGGCTTGCAGATTCCATACTTCTAGTCCAAGTACAAACAAGCTAGTGGCCGGGTGATTAAGTAATTTTTCCATGTATATTTTACAGCTAGCCTGCTGCGGCGCAGCTAAGCTGGCTAACTGCGATGGCTGTAATTGCAATAAATTATTCACCATGGTTTCAAGGTTTTTAACACTCATTTGTCGCGCCAAACGCTCGCTTTGTGCATAAGCAACACCTTGCGCCCGCTTTTTCATGACAGCCTGCATGTTTGAATCGTGCGCTTGTTGCTGTTGCTTGGTTTTTTGAAGGTAATCTTCATAAGATTGCACGGCTTTGTCGTTGGCATTTTTAGCTTGCGCAGTGGCTATTTTATCCGCGTCATTTTCCTCTGCTGCAGCAGCAACCTTAGCGTCTTCACTTTGCTGCAACGCTTGTTGCTCTGCTTTGTGCTGCGCTATCAACTCCGAAACCTTGAGCGCAAAGCCGCGATCAGTGCGCAATTGTTCAATTAAGTTGTCGCGTGCAACTTTAAAATCATGCTCTGCTTGCGCTAACGCTGTTAGGTTTTTATCAGACTTACTTCCAACTTCAACGACATAAAATGAGCTATCATGCAAAGCATCTATCACTTCTGTAGGTAATTTTTTGTTCACCTCCGCAGTCTTGCTGCCACCAAAAGCTTCCATTTTACTGTCATATAACATGCCATTAAAACGCTGACTGGCTCGACCATTGGTATTCGTTTTACCGTAGTAATGGCCATTGAGTTGACGCCCTAATATGCGATATTTTTTAGTGATATTGCCCTTTTCTAATATAATCACTTCACCCAATAGAGTATGTTCAGCCACTTTTCTTACTCTAAATAATGGCCCTCTTACTTTTAGTTTGGCGTTGGTAAGCTCTGCTGCTATTGATCTTTCAGCAGCCGCCTGTGCTTGTTGTAACTTTTTCCATTTATCAGAGAACGTGCCGCGGGCACGATTTAATTGTTCTTTTGATTGTTGCGCCGAGTCTGCCAACGGCCCCATTTTAGCTTCATGCTGCTTGGCTTGCGCGTCTATCTGCGTAGTACGATGTTGCTCAGCTTGAGTCAGCACTTCACCACTATGTTGCTGATTTTTCGTTGCTTGGCTTAAATCATGGTTGGTGTTTTTTACTTTATTTTTCTGGTCGTCGAGGACCAAGTCAATGCTCTCATTCAGTCGCTTTTTCTTTTTATTAAAATGCTGCTGCATTCCCGAAAAAATTGACCACTCTTTCAGCACATGTATTTCCGATTTAAACAGTGCAACTTGAGCCTGAGTATGCTTTGCTCTAGCCTTAGCTAATTTAACCTTTTTAGCATCTTCTAATTTGGCTATAATCGCAGCTTCAGCACCACTTAACCCGGCGAGAAAATTGTCGGCATCATTAAATAACCGTTTTAATAAAGCGGCTATAGGAATGTTGTTATTGGTTTCATCTTCTGAGAACCCATTAACAACAACAGATTCAATATCAATCAACTTAACATCATTATCGTGAGTTTTTTCGTCGCTCTCTTTCTCGGCTTTCTCAGCCGCTTGCTTTAATCGATATAGCAAGTCAGGTCGACATTGTCCATCTCCAGTATTTTTTGATATGGGTGGCGGAGATGACAATGGACGAAAAACAGACACAACATCTTCCTTTGGAAACAAGATTTTGTGATAGGGATTAGTCTCATCCATAAATATAGGCTCTAAAAAGTCGGTCCCTTCTTTAGAATAAGATGGCATATCTGGGTTTTTCGCCACACTTTCCGAGTCAACACGCTGTGGATTAATGGCGATAGCATTAGCGATCGGACTGAGTAGTTTGTAGCCTTTTTTGTATTCGTCTTCATTAAGTGAAAAAAAGTCACGAAAGCAGTAAAGTGATTCTTGGGCCCTAAACTTATGAGACAACCTTGTTTGAGCATATTTAATTCGTTGAACGATAGCCGAATTAAGTTCAGTAGTTAAAATTTGATTTATCTTTGCCTTCCGGTCTAAATCAACGTAACTAGCGTATTCCTTATGATATTCATTTTTTATTGTTTCAACGACACCTTGGCTGTTGGTAATTTTTAATTCTGAAGGAACGATCACTCGGTTTACAAGATTAGCAAAGTCGTAATGGCGATGAGTTTCGGAACGATGATTTAATGCTTGTAATAATGCCTGATTGGTTTGATATTCAACTAGAGCATGTTTAAGTTGATAAATATGGTCATCAAACACTAAACCGCATATTTTTCTTTGCTTAGTTTCACCGAAAATATCAGTGCTATCACCTTGTTCCTGCCAAATTTTCAAACAAGTTTTGCTTGCTCTGTTAGTCTCTATTTCAACTAAATCAAGCAAAACTGCCGAGCTAATTTTACGCTTACTTGACTGTCCCCCTCCTTTTACATCGTCAATATAATCACGAGAATTGACATAAATATCAGGAAAGACAGACTCTGCATATTCACATTCACTTTTCAGGTACTCACCCGTTAAATCGGTCAGATAGCGGTATGGCTCACAAGATTGGAATTCAATATCCTCATTTCTCGGTCTTTGTGGAGCAACAGAAGAAAGCCATACCAAATCAGAATTCGATCTTCCAGGAAAACAAGTATCTGGCTCACCAACACCAAATGATGTGAGGCGATTAAGTAATTCGTTTGGTGTTGATTCTAGGTAATTTAAGCGCTCATTTGTTAATTTAACTTCAGAGAAAAAGCCATTAATACTTTTTTCTCGCGCGCCATTTGAGCGGACAGGCAACCAAATTTCATCCATTGATGCGCCGACAAACTTGCGCTTTGCTGCCTCACTGAAAGGGCTCGTCAAATCGCCATTTCTTGCTGCAGTTAAGTCGGAATCTTTAAAAATAGGTAAACCAGAGTCATCCATACTTATTTGTATTTCACGCCATAACCTATAGTTTCGATAAATATACAGGTAACCAGGGCGACTAGAGACAGGACCACAGGGCTTATTTGTTCCATCCTCAAAATGTTGCACTAAAGGCACAAAGGGCGCAATTATGTAGTCTTGCCTTATCGGCATTTTATTGGTTAGTTCTACCTCGCTGAACAGCGGGATTTTCATAACCTCGCCGTCTGTTTTTTTGATTTCCAACTGCGCAGCAAGGGGTTTGTCATCCATGGTTTCCCAGCGATGGATAGTGCTGGTGTCGGTGGTTTCTTGTTTTTCACGTAGCTTGCCGTCAAAACCATATAGTTTATCGCTGTCGTTACCGTTTAAGGGCGTGACCGTGACCTTTTGCGCTTCAGGGTGTTTAAAACCAAGCACTTCTATAAAATAAGCGCGATCGTCTTTTTTCTTACACTCACTGCACCCCGTCGCGTCAGTTGATTCACCGCCATTCCCTACTGGGGGTGGCAGGGCAGTATCGCCCCCTGTTGTGGCGGTTGTGCTATCGTTTGGTCCACTCTCTGGTCCTGTCGCGGTTTGTTCTTCTGGTGCAGCTTGTTCTTCAGGTGCTGCTTGCTCTTTTTCTTGCTCAAGAGCATCGACCACGAACTGTGGCAACCTAACAGTATCGCCAGGTCTGATTTTGTTTATGTCTCTAAAGTGCTTATTACACTCGTAAAGCTGCTCGCGAGAAATGCCATGTGCGTCCGCAATTTTAGATAGCCAATCATGGCGTTTGACCACATGCACATCAGCGGGTATGGCGACATCTCCCACCGTACAAGTGCGCAGCGGGTATGTTTTTCCTTGGTGAACAAATACGTCAGACATGGTTCAATTCTCTCTCAGCAAGGGCAATTTTTTTATGCAAAGGGTAATGCGGGGTGCGCAAAATTTGGTTAATCTTCTCAGTTTGATAAAATAGGCTGCCATGCACTAGCACCACTCTTAACCAACTATCAAAATCGGCATGGGTGGATGCACCGTAGATTTTGGCATCAACAAAGGTTTGTTTAACAAGCTCTTGTAAGGGGGTAGCATCTTTGGTCTTTACTTGTTGATAGTGGTTAATCAACACTTGCAGTGCAACCTGCTCTTTAAACGCCGTGATACCCGCTATTTCATTGTGTGACAAAGCGTATTGCTCGATAAGTGGGGCGTCACTGGGGATGAGTTTGGTTTGCCACCACTGGCCTGCGTCAAACCATGTTAGCTGCTGGGCTTGATGCCAAAAGGCGTGTTGCTGGGCTTGTGTTTGGGCGCCGAGGCTAAAGGCTACATTGCGCGGGTCGTAAAAGCGGCAAACGGATTTGGCTTTATTGGGTGAAAGTAATTGAAGGCGCTGCTGCGCCCAGTGCAGTGTGGTATTAAAGTCGCCCTGACTGGTAAAAAATAATCCCGCGGGCACTTGGGTCAGTTGCTGGGTTAACCAGTCTTTATCTGCTTGCTCGGTTAACGCGATTAATATAGGGCCGGCTTGTTTCAAGTCTTGCCCTTGCTCTGGCGCAAACATAAAGTCCCATTGTGCGCTGCCTGAGCCTTGTTGGTAGAGCGCGGTTAAGCCATTGGGCTCATCAGTGGTTGTCCCATCATTGGTTGTCCCATCATGGGCTAACTGACACAGTTCAATAATGGCGTAAAGGTGGCTTTGCCCTGACTCGTTAACCGCTGTCTGCGCTTGTTCAACAGTGGTCACGTCAATGGCGCTGACGCCGTCAATTTGACTGATTACTTGCGCTTTTTGTGTATCGGACATGTGTCCACCCCACTGCAATCACATTCTTCTTGGATATGGACCGCCGCCTTGGCCATTTTTTTAAACAGGTTGGCGGGCATCTTGGTAATAACATTGGCATCAAGGGCGGTGAGCTCAGCTTGTTTTAACTCAACTTGCACCTCGGCGCTGTTTGCCGCCTGCTCTACCCCTTTCACTAACTCAGCCACTTGCCCTGCATAACCACTGCCACTGCCGGCGCTGCCGCCTGAGTTCATGTTAATGGCGGGGCCGACAAGGTGAACGCCTGCAGGGTCGAGTTTGATAAAGCTGCCGCCGGCGCTTAGGGTAATTTCAACGCCGGCATCGAGCACCACCTTGTTACCGGCTTGTTGGTGCACCTCATCACTCACTTCGGTTAGCCACTTTTGCCCCACCTTAGTGTGCAATTTGCTGTCCATCAGCCAAGTTTGGTCGCCCTTAATTAAGTCGCGCGTTTCGCCATGCGTGGTGAGGTGTTGGCTACCCTTGATTAAGCTAAAGCGGTCACGGTCTACTTCACTGTGTTGGTCACGCTTTATTTGCTCGCCCCAGTCGTTTTCAATTTGACGATTCTGGTCTTTTTGCGCATGAATATAAATTTCTTCTTGGCCTACTTCGTCTTCAAAGCGCAGCTCGTTATAACCGTCGCCTTTGTGGGTTTCGGTGCGCAGCACGGTGCGGGTTTTATGCTCAGGCAAAGCATAAGGCGGCCGGTTGGTGGCATGATAGGTGCGACCGGTAATAATGGGTTGGTCGGGGTCGCCTTCTAAAAAGCTCACTATCACTTCATGACCAATGCGGGGAATGGCCATGTTGCCATATTGCGCGCCGGCCCAGTCTTGGCTTACCCGTATCCAGCAACTGGCATTTTCATCATTGTTGCTGTAACGGTCCCACGGAAATTGCACTTTCACCCGGCCATGCTCGTCACAAAATATTTCTTCCCCTTGTGGGCCGGTTACGGTGGCGATTTGCGGGCCATCAACACGCGGTTTGGGGTTAGGCTCGGGCCGCCATTGTAAATGACTGGGCGTGGCGCGAAAGTGGTTAACATAACGGGTTTGACCGCTGGTGCCGGCTTCTTCCAGTGCTTGGGGCTGCTCACCATGATGGCGCACCGACACAATATTCCAATCGCGGTTCATGGCCCCGCTTAGGTGCTCAATTAAGCTAAAGCGACTGCCACTGAGCCACATGGGTATGTTACTGCTGCCGCTAATGGCCTCGGCTTCGGCGCGCAGTGACTCCATGCGGTAACGCACAAAGGCGCTGCCACTGCCGGCTTCTTTATAGCGGCCGGGATAATCGTAGTGCTCGTAGTCTTGACGCTGCCAGCTTTGCGCTTGACCGGATTGATTGCTCAGTAAGGCATTATTAGGGGTTTTAAAGCTGTAGTCTTTTAATTGCACCGCACTGGGCGCCACACTGGATTGATGGGCCAGCTGACTAACAAAAAATTGTTTTTTTACCCCACCTGCATTCGCGTTGTACTCGTAAGGCGCAGTATGGGGAATAAGCGCTTGCACGTCATCGGCAAACACCAAGGAGTGCTTATCAGGGTGTTGCTCAAAAAAGTAAAACAGGCCTTCTTCGGCGGCCAAACGCGCTATAAAGGTTAAATCGGTTTCACGGTATTGCACGCAATATTCGCGCACGGCAGGGGTGCGCTGACAAGCAAAGGCGTAATCTTCAATGCCCATTTCTTGCAATAAAATGCTAATAATATCCAGTGCATTAAGCTGCTGAAAGATGCGGCTGTTATGGCGCAGCGCTAAACGCGCAGCACTGGGCACCATGGTAAGACGATAAAAAGTGTGATGATGCCCCATATCACCTTGTTCAAAAGCGCTGACAATGCCGTGCACATAACGCAACACCACACCGTCTTGATAGACGGTTAAAAGGGCCGTTTGATCCACCACCTCTTGTGGGATGATGTCTTCTCGGCGGCTGGCTAAATCCAGCTGCACCTGATAAATACTCGACAAGGCTTCGTCATAGTCAAATTGAAGCACCACGAATTCACCGCGTGTCAGTGAATTTATTTGTAAGGTAAATTGCAAACCCGTGCCGTTGGCCATGACCTTTCCTTGCAGTTAAACAGGTGGTAAAAAAAGCAGAAAAGCCAGACAAATGCTGGCTTAAATATACGGATATCGAGGCGATTATGCTTCGATTGGTTTACGCCAGTCGTCAGCACCAGATGTGCCAGCAACTAGGTGTTCCCAGTCAATTTTACGGTAAGCTAGCGATACTTTAACTAACTGTGTAAAGCCGCCTTTTGCTTCGTCTTGACAGTGTGGCATTTTACAATCGATATCAACGATAGTTGCATCAGTCAAAATAGTTGAGAAGAAGTGTTGTTGCTTACCTTCAACGGTAGTGTGGTACCACTTAAGCTCAACTTTAGGTAGCATTTCACCTGAAGCCAATGAGTTGTACATTAACGGTACCGCTTTGTTTAGCGCTACTGTGAACTGGAATGGCTTGTGTACACGTTGGCCTGAAGGCTGACCTGATTGTGGATCTGTTGGTACAGTTACAATGTGATCAAATTCTTGTACCAACATTTGGTCTTCGTGACCTTCTTGGTAGATGTTACCTACTGATTCTGGCGTGAATGCACCAGCAGTGATGTTACCTTGGGTTTGACCTTCGATTGCAATATAACAAGGGGTTGGCATCGCTAATTCCTTCTGTATGAAAATAATATTTTTTTACTAAAAAATGATGTTGTTGCACTTATTACTATTCAGTTTCTGTGCCAAAACAAAAAATAAAACAAAAACAACAACTTAATAAAATTTGATTTTTTATTCAGGCAAGTTATTGCTCAGACTGGGCAATAACTTGCTCGCTAGGCAAAAAGTTGCTTGCGCTGGCATGCTCTTTTGCATCTATCCCTTGCTGCAGTTGCAAGGTCTGCTTCGCTAGGCTGGCTTTTAATTGCAAACCTGACAAATACATTTCCAGTTCAACTAACTCTTGCTCGGCTTTGTTGGTTTCACCCCTTTCGAGCAGCTCATCTAAGTAGTAAGCGCGCGCTAAAATAGGTGACAAACTAATGGCATAACGGTGTAGCTGCTTAATATCTTGTTTAATGGCAGCGGGCACAGCTTTTAACTGCTGGCTTTTTTGCTCTAGGTTTGCCATTACAGTACGGGAAGCAGCAAAACGTTGATGCAGCTTGTTGAGTTGATCTAACTGCTTAATTTGTTCAGCTTTTATTTCTTGATGCTGTAACTTTAGACTGGGGTCTTCAGGAAATAAGTAGGCCAGCGAGCTCGCTAGCTGCTCGGCTTCTAACTGTGTTGAATGGGTGTCTAATGCCATTAACTGGGTAATTTTCTGTTGGTATAGGCGCGTAATATTGGCTTTGTTTGCAGCGAGATCTCGCTCGGAGAAACTGGCTATGACTAATTTAGTATCAGCCTTTCCCAGCAAGGTAGGTACGCGTTGCCAAGGCGCCAACCAATCTTGTACGGTGGGAGTGGTATAAAAAGGCACTGCAGCAGGTAGGGTTAATAAAAAACCGCCCACAAGGCCAATGCCTAGCTTCAACCAGCCCCAACGAACTACTTTTTTAGTCACCACTTGAGTTGTTTGCTTAGCTTTAACCACGGGCTTTTCTAAGCGGTCAATATGCTCGAAGATTAAATACCCTAGGCTATCTAGATGGGGCATTTTAAGCTCAGGGCTTTGTTCAAACGCTTGTGCTAAATCGGATAACGCGCGCTCACAGCGGTAAAGTTCACGTAACAGATTTGCGTCAACCGTCATGCCTTTTACATCATCAACGCACTGGGCAATGGTCCAGTTAATTAAATCTACCCGCTTGTCCAGCGGTAAGCTCCAGCTATCCCAGCGGCTGTTAAAGGTAAAACTAAGCACTTCTAAACCACAAGTTAGCCCAGCCAACCCTTGCTGCTTGGTTTTAGCGATACAAAAATAGGCCGACAGTAATAAGTCTAATCCTTGCTGCTGCCCTAATTTTAAAACTAACGTGGCAACCTTATCCCAGTCTATTCGTCCAGATAACGGGGTAAATTTTCGATTTATTTCGCTGCGAATGGTTTGGTATTGGTCTTCTGCTTTTAACTTGGCCTCGTCTTCAGTGATGAGCAAGGCTAAATCAGAAAAATAAAAAGGAACCTTTAATGTCATGAGTTTCCTCAATGCGATAGCCTATTAGGCTCACAAAGATAAGGCGGGACAAGCCCGCCATTGTGATTAGTATAAGGTTTGCGGCAGAGTGAAGCTTTGCAACAAACTGGTGGTAAATGGATTCACAGTGTTGTCCGTTACTAAGCGGTAACGCATATGCCCGTGATCAACTTTAAATTCATAGTCGACAGAGGTGGCCGTTGTACCTGTCACTTGCCCCTTATCCAGTAAGCGGAATAAGGCCCATTGCCCATTAGCGCTCACTGAGCGAGGCGACTTATTAGCTGCACCAGGTACTAAGGTTACTTTGCTGGTCGCCGATGGACGCAATGTGTTAGGCCAAACCAGTCCTGTGCTCATTCTCGGACCATGGCTATATTCCACATATTGGCCGTCAACATTGAACAAGCTACGACGTTTATCAGGGCTTAACTCAAGCGGCTCTAAGGTAAACTCAACATCTAAGCTGCCTTTTTTGTTGAAGAACGCTTGTTGAATATGCTTAGCGGTCTGCATTTTAGCCAGCACATCTGAGCGGATCAGGTTTTGACCACCCGCCCACGCCGGATTCGCTCCGTTAGGATCTTCTAAGAAAATACTTAGCTTATTGTCATAAAAGGTATTTAGCACACCGTTTGGCGCAAAAAACTCCGCAAAGTCATCCAAAGCAACATCTTTAGTGGCATTGGGGTTAAATGGGTATTTGTTGGCAAGCTTCGCTTCAAATGCTTGATATACTTCTTCATACCATACCACTTCAAGCTGTCTTACGGCGGCCACCAGCACCACACGCCATGCATCATCAGCAATTTGACGCACGGTTTTATTCAGCGGTGCAGGTAAGCCTTCAGCAATACGTTGCAATGCAAATATGGGGTCGGCATCACTTAGTGAAATACGCTTTTGCGTGGCTTCTAATGCTGCCTTTCCTTGCTCGCTGGCACTTTGAATATCATTCATGTATTCATACAAGGCGTAGATTGACGCTGAGACCTCATCTATATAAGCGGGTTGCTCTCCGCTCGCTACCAGTAAGCCATTCAGTTTATTAAAGTCATTCGCGATTTCTGCCGCTATTTGGTATTGCTCTGACTTCATTAGGGCTTTCTTCGCTACTTCATCATCGGGTAAAGCAGGAAATAACGATGTGTTTTGCGACAGGGTAGTTAACAGACGAGAAAGCGGCTTGGTTGAGCCAACTAATTGCTCGAGTACTAATACGGCGTGGTTAATATCTTCAAACTTTTTAACCTTAACGTTGGCTAGCGCTTGATCCCAGCTATTAATATATTGCTGTTGATATAAGTCGCGCACTTGAGCTCGCAATACCCGCTTATCTTCATCACTAAAGTCTAAGGTTTCATCCAAACCTAGCACCCAAGAATCAATAAGTGCGAATTCTGATGCTTTTGCTGCTTTTGGCACGTAGTAGCCATTAAAACCAGATTTGGTCATTAGCCTTTGTATTTCAATGCTCTCTTCGTCAACAGCATCAAAAACCAAATCAAAACTTGGGCCTATCGCTAAACGTAAATTCAGGGTACCACCTAAATCAGTCGCCGCGCTTTGCTCTAAATTACGAAATAGACGACGATCCATTGGTAACTTGCTTAATTCTTTCTGCGCCGCCAATACAGTTTGATCATAGGGTGCAAGGGCATTTTCAGCATCAACGATATTAGCCAAACGATCGGCGGTAAGGTCGGTATGCTCAAGAGCATATTCTAAATGCGACATAAGCTGCATTTGCACATCACGGTTGCCCGCGTAAATTTGCTGCCAATATTGAGCAAAATACGCTTTTACTACCTCATCATGACGGCCACTTTTATCGGTTAACATACGAAATACACGCAGTAACGCCAGTTTTTCATCACTGCCCGCGGGTGCTTCTAGCATGGCTTTACTCACGCCAGCCATGAGTGAGGGTAAATAACGAAATTCTAATAAATTTAAGTAGGTTTCTTCTACTTTTGGGCCAATAACATGGCCTTGGTATAAACCTAGGTCTGAGATGTATTTTGGCTTATCGCGAAATACACCAAACTCTAAGGTAGCGCTGCGAATAAGATTAAGGGGTTCGATCAGGTTTTTACCGGTCGGATCTATATCCATTAAATTATTTTGCTTATGAAACACCTCTACCTTAGTTAACACCGCTTCCGCTGAATTGATATTGTTGTGGTAATAACGTACCCAAGTGCTAAGTAAAATAACCCCGGCTATTGAACATGCCACTGCAGACAGCATCATGATGCGGCGCTTTTGCTTCGCGACTTTAAAGTTGTCTCCGGCCAAACCCGCCTCTGGGTAAATGATCTTTTGGAATAAATTTGGCGTAAAGTAGGTTGTTGAACTCTCAGCTTTTTGTGCGTAATTAATTGACTCTGCCATACCATAACGCTGGGCCGAAGCATCAACAAAGGCGTTAACGGGCACCCCTTGTTGAAATACTGAGGTAAAGTAAACACCACGCACTAAGGCTGAGGTAGAAAACTGGTCGCTAGAGAAAGAGTCATGGAAAAATTGCAGTAAAATTCGCTTTAAGCCGGCAAGCTGGCGACTTAGGCTATAAATCGCTTCGCGCTCATTGGTGTCACGACAATGCATCATGGCTGACGGCAGTAATGCGTTCAAGCGGGCGATAAACTGGTCGTATTCAGCATCAAACTCGGTTAACCAAGAATCAAATTGCTGTACCGAATCGAGACTAAAGGTAAAGCCTAAAACTTCATCACGTTGCTCTTTTGAGTATTCACGAAATAAAGGTTCAAACCCGTGTAACAAATCAAGCTTAGTAAGAGAGATATAAACCGGTAAACGCGTGGATAAAGTTTCCATTAACTCGCGTAAACGCGCTCTAATAAGATACGCATAAGCCTTACGCTCAGCCGCATCTGACGAAACTAGGTGAGCAAGATCGAGTGCGACTACCACACCATTTAGTGGCCTGCGGCTACGTTTACGATCTAGCCAAGTAACAAAATGTAGCCATAGGTTACGCTCTAACCCTTCCGAGTCACCTTGCTGTGACGACTTTTGTGCTAACAACTCACCATCAGGATCGATAAGTACCGCTTTATCACCGACCCACCAATCAAACGAAAACGGGTTTTCTGATTTGTTACCTGACGCGCGCATAACCGAGCTTAAAACAAAGCTTTGTCCAGAGCGGTTGATCAGGCTAGTTTTACCTGCATTCTCCATGCCCAACACAAGATACCAAGGCAATTCGTATAGATAGTTTCGGCAATTAAGGCTCTGCTTAAGCTTGATCATCATTTGGTTTAACTCTGTCTCTTGACGATCAACAAAGCGCTGCACTGGATTAACTTCTAATAACTGATCGTAATGTTGCTCAGCTTTGACTTTACGCAACTTACGCGATTGCAACCAACCCCAAATAGAAAATGCAATTAAGCACACGATTAAGCTGGCAATCATACGCTGAGTAACCGTTACTAGTGGTTTATAGCCGTCGATTTCTATTTGCGGCCCTAACCACCAAAGCGCAGCTTGGAGCAAGACAAAAATAACGACAACTAGGCCCGGCACTGACGCGCTAAACAAAGGAGCCAGCCGACGAAAGAGAAAACTAAATTTACTCCACATGTATTTCATTCCTAATTAATATTATCTATAAACCTAAGGTTTTTATTTTTGCTATTTATGGCAAAGCTTGTGCGACATCATTAGTATCGCTAACGCGCATCCGCAATGGTGCTGGTCATTCGATTCAACAATGAGGGCTCCCATTGCGCTAAGCTAGTTTGGTTGGCTTGGCTCAATAGCTGCTGATATTGCTGCTGCGCCAATGCTTTCATGCCATATTTGTTGAGTAAATCCGCCGATAGTAAGCGCCAATAAAACTGGTCTCTGGGCTCTTGAGCCTGCTCTAAGCCGGCATTCAATTGCGCCAAAGCCAGTTCAAAGCCCGCTTCACGAGCCAAGTTATCCGCCTCTTGCCAGCGCTGCAGCCAATCACCATCACTAACGCCATGACTACTTTGTTCTTGGGATTGAACCCAGCTGGCAGTCGCTTCACTAACAAAAGGTGCGCCACCTTTAAAGGTTAAATCGGTTAATTTAGGTAACCGAGCAATAAGACTGGCTACTTCTTCTCTAATAGCCTGAGCTGCGGCTTTAAAGCCAAGCTTTTCAGCCAATTGAGCGCTGAGATAATGGCCATCAAGCCAAAAAGGACTGGCAACTAAACTGTTTTCAATTTTTCGCCATAAGGCTTTGTCACCGCTTTTACTGAGCATGTCTTGGTAGTCAGCTACACGATCAGGCGCAACCGGCATAAGATCAGTTTCATTACCTTTTTTCGCATCCGGCGCACTGAGAACGGTAAACCAAATAGCGTATCGCCTTAGTCGTAAGCCTTGGCAGGTACCCATATCGGTTTCGCACATAAAATCAGCAATTTTAAGCAGTGACTGCTTCACTTCTTTTTCATTACTGGTATCAACACTTGGCATGCTGCTCGCGCTTGTTGCTGTTGGACGAGTAGTAGACTGACTTGAAACCGGCGCTTGATTTACTTGCTGGGCAGTCGAGTTTGATGACGCTAAGCTGCTAATGCGTTGCAACAGACGAGTGATTTCATCACTGGGCAGGCCGTATTCTTCGCTGAGCACAGCAATATCTTTTAAGGTCTGCTCTAATTCTGTTTTTAAATCGGGAGCTAAGCTAGCATCACTGAGCCCTTCCATTGTTTGTAACGCTCGTTCCATGATCATGGTAAAAAAGCGTCGTCTGGGCAACTTGCCTCGATCACCTGGCGCTGGATGCGCAGTGGTCCAAAACAGGGCCATAAAGCGCTCTAGTACTTGCATCGAAAGCACAAAACGAGTGATGTCTTGGTCACGCTGCAAACACTGCATCAACACAACAAGTAATTTAATATCTTTGGTTTTTTTATGCAGTAACTCAACCGTAGACGTTTCCACTTGTTGCCACTGAATGCTGGCATGAGCCAGTGATCCTACCTTCATCATTTGATCTTCAATAAACTCAAAGACCGGATCGTCAACTAAGCGCTCACCAACAGGCGCCGCTTCACTAACAGGGGCGACTAACTTGGTTAGGTATATTTTCATCGCCTTACCACCGACATGTCGCACGCAATGGCGCGATCAGTTCTTTAATTGTTTCACCGCTAAAATGTAATCCATTGACGTCAGGGTGGTCAGAGCGTAAGGCAAAGCCAGCGGGTGATAACATGGCTTTCATGACTTCAATAGCCGGTAAACCCCGACCACTGCGCAACATCCGGCCAGTATCGTCTAACTGCCATAATTGACTATTAGTATGCTTGCCCTTTATGGTTACGTTGATTTGGTTACCGCTAATCGGCTTCGCAAAGTACAGTTCAACTCGGCTAATTTTATTTAAGCAGCTCAGTAGCATCACGGGCCTTGGCTCTGTGCTGCCAATGGCAGGCGCCGCTAACCAATGATCAGATAATTCCGCCGTGCGCGGCGCGCTTTGATAAAGAAACGCCACACTGCCATTGCGGTGACTTTCTATTTCTTGCATCCGCTGCCACTGTCCAGGCAAGGATAGATGAGTAGCCGGCGTCGGCGTATTTTCCCTAAGGGTGGCCGTAGCGGTGTCAAACAAACGGTCAAAGCAAGCAAGGCGTTCAAGCCTTGAGCTAATCTCGGTACACTGCTTAGCTTGCTCAATTTGCTGCGGTGCATCCTCAACTTGGGCAAATGCACTCGATATCGAGATGCACCCTAAGATAAAAGCGATCGTCTTATTCAACGGTAATCTCCAGTCGTTGGCATTTGTGCGCCAAGGTGCGTTTCGGTAAACCTAAGCTCAATGCTGCTTTGCCTCGGTCACCATGGTATTGATTCAAGCGTCGTTTAATTAATTGCCGCTCATATTCTTGGATTGCGGCTTTTAAGTCATTAACCCCTTCAAAGGTACATGGCGCTTGCTCTGAAGTCGGGGTATTAACAACAGATGATTCCGTTGTTTCTGTTTCAAGTTGCGGCAGTGCATCTAATGCGATTTCTTCAAAATCACAGGTATGGGCACAGGCAAATTCAATCACATTTTTCAGTTCACGAATGTTGCCTGGAAAGTGATGCTCATTAAGCTTATTCAAGGCTGCGTAGCGGATCCCTTGTACCTGACGCTGTTGCTGTTGGTTAAACAGCTGGATCAAATGCTGACTAATTGGTAACAAGTCTCCTTTTCGTTCACGTAATGACGGGCACAATATCGGAAATTGACTAATGCGATAAAACAAATCGCGTCGAAACTCACCTTCTTCTACGCGTTGCTTTAGGTGAACGTGAGTGGCACAAATTAACCGAAAAGAAGCTGATTCTTCTTGCGTTGAGCCAAGCGGCCTAAATTTACCATCTTCAATCACACGCAATAACTTTGCTTGTAACGGCAACGGCATATCCCCTATTTCATCAAGGAATAAAGTGCCACCATCGGCTTCTTTAATCAGACCCGACTTGGCCTTAAGTGCACCAGAAAAAGCGCCGGCCTGATAACCAAATAGCTCACTTTCCAATAAGTTTTCCGGAATAGCGGCACAGTTAATAATGATTAACTGCTTGTTACTACATGGCGATAATTGATGAATAGCCTTAGCCACCAAGTCTTTACCTGTACCTGTCTCGCCTTGGATTAAGACACTAAGAGAGGACTGTGCAGCCTTTGAAATGTGCTTTCGTAGCTGTTCAATTTGAGCGGTATCCCCTATTAAAATACGCTCAAGTTGATGATATTTTTCCTGCTCGCAGGCTTTATTTTGTAGCGCTTGAACGTCTTGACTTAAGGTTTTACGTGACGCGATTTGACGATCTAAACGCTGTAATAGTGTCAGGTGGTTTGCCAGGATTTGCGTCATGCTTACAAAGTCGTCACTAGCAAGCCATTCATTCTCCCCTTGCTGTACTTCCATGACTAACAAACCCGGAATCGCACCGGCTAAATTATCAAGCGGCTGTACCACCAACGTCGCGCGACTATCAAGGCTAAAGGCAAACTGGGCAAATTCTTGGCTATCTTGCCAGTACAGCCGATCTGAATGACTTAACTTAATGACTTTATTCTGCCTGATGCTGCGGGTAAATGGCTGGGTTAAATCGGCGACTTGCCAAGCAGGCAGCCGACCATGCCAACCAAATGGCACTAAACTTTTACTGTCTTCACTGAGCATTAACACGCCAGCGTTAACAATATTAGGGAGTCGCTCTAATGCGTCACAACATTGTTGTAACGCTCCAGCTTGCCGGCTAACACTAGAAAATGCACTAATTACATTAAGCCAGTTCAACATAGCTACTCTACCGTACAAACAAATTCAGCGTCGTCGCATGACAAGCCGATAAAGCTAATCGCCTCATCTGCGGCCATTTTATCGAGCAATACTTGCGATAGTGGCGGCAGTAGCTGACCATCAATAATGGCTTCAAGCATGCGCGCACCATTTTCTGAACGAGTAGCACGGCGACAAATTTCATCCACTAATGAGTCAGATAGTTCCACTTGAGCTTTATAGCGATCAACTAAACGCTGTTTCACTGCATTGAGCTTGTGCTGGGCAATTTCTATCAATACGTCAGGTGCCAAAGGTAAATAAGGCACTGTTTCCATGCGGGCCAATAATGCGGGTTTAAAGAAAGCAGCCAACTCAGGATATAAGCGCTCTTTCATTAAGGCCTCATCGTCATGATGATCCACTATGGTTTGGTAACCTAAATTAGAGGTCAGGAAGAACACGATATTTTGACAATCAATAATGCGCCCTTCACCGTCGGCCAGTTCGCCTTTATCAAATGCTTGATAAAATAAGTTCAACACTTCTGGGTGCGCTTTTTCTACTTCATCTAATAACACCACCGAATAAGGCTTCTTACGAATAGCCTCTGTTAATACGCCACCTTCACCAAAACCAACATAACCCGGCGGCGAGCCGATGAGGCGTGACACAGTATGCTTTTCTTGGTATTCAGACATGTTAATGGTGGTTAAAAATTGTTTACCGCCATATAGCTGATGGGCAATTTGCACCACGGTTTCTGTTTTACCAACACCACTGGGCCCGACCAATAAGAACGCACCTTTTGGTCGCCCTGCTCGTCGTAAATCGGCACGCGCCGTCAGTAAATGTTTGTGTAACGTGTTTAACGCTGGCTGCTGACCTTTTACTTCCGCGCCCAAGATGGCTGGCAGCTGAGTAATTTTGCTTAATTCATCGGTGTTCATTTGATTAACGGGTACACCGGTCCAGTCTGCAATCACTTGTGCAACTTGTTTTTCGTCAACCCAAGGGTGGATCAATAATCGGTCGGCTTGTAGCAGCGCTAACTCGGCTTCCACCTCTTTTAATTGATTGAGAATATCTTCGTTGGTGTGTTGCTCATTCATAAACTGGCTGCGCAATAACACGAGATTTTCAACTAACGCTTTTTGCGCCAACCAATCGGTTTCAATACAGCTTGCTTGGTCGCGGTTATCCGCTAACTGTGAGATTAAACCCGCGAGATATTCCGCATCATCAAACTGACCAAGTAATTTGTCTCGCTCAAGTAACTCAATTTCAGCTTGTAGCTGTTGATTAAGGGTGTTTAATTTGGCGAGTTGACGCGGCGGTGACGTCAGGTTAATGGCAATACGTGCACACGCGGTATCTAATACATCAATGGCTTTATCCGGCAATAAACGTCCCGAAACATAGCGCGCAGATAATTCAGCAGCCGCTTTGACGGCTTTATCACTGATCAATACGCCGTGGGCTTGCTCATATACTTGATGTAAACCACGCATAATACTAATACTGGCGTCAATACTCGGCTCTTCTAACTTCACGAGTTGGAAGCGACGCGCTAAGGCAGGGTCTTTTTCAAAGTATTTTTTATACTCTTTCCAAGTGGTTGCGCCAACAGTACGTACTTCACCACGCGCGAGTGCGGGCTTAAGTAAGTTAGCCGCATCACCGCCACCTTCCTGATTACCCGCACCAATGAGGGTGTGTGCTTCGTCGATAAATAAAATAATCGGCTCTGGCGAGTTTTTCACTTCTTCCAAAATTGCTTTTAGGCGTTTTTCGAACTCGCCCTTTACCGAAGCTCCTGCTTGCAATAAACCTAAATCAAGAGCTAACAAAGACACTTGGCTTAATTGCTCGGGCACTAAACCGTCGGCAATACGTTGCGCTAACCCTTCAACAACGGCGCTTTTACCGACACCGGCATCACCCACTACAATGGGGTTGTTTTTACGACGGCGACAAAGAATATCAATCATCAAGTCAATTTCATTGTCACGACATAACACCGGGTCCAGCTCACCATCACGGGCGAGTTGAGTAAAGTTGGTGCTGTATTTCAGCAGCGCACTTTCTTCGCTCATTAGCGCTGATGATGCCGGCTTTTTACCTGTTTCAGCTGACTCTGACGAGCCTTGTGTTAGAGCGTTAAACTGAGTTCTTAATGTTTCACGATTAAACCCTGAAAATTGCTCAACTAATGCCATTGGTAAATAACGTTCAGCATTGATTAAGCAAGCTAGAAAGATTGCTCCAGTACGCAATTGCACTTGGTCTAGCTCCGTTGAGGATAGTAACCAAGACTCTTGCAGCAATTCGATCAGTAACGGGGAAAACACCGGATAAGTGTCGTGACTATCGCCTTGTGGCAATAAGTTACCAAGATTTTGCTGCAGGCCATCGTGATCTAGCTCTAATGCATCAACCAATAAACGAACATCACAGCGAGATGTTTCAAGGCAGCTATACAGTAAATGCAACACTGTGACATCTCGATTTTGTCGACTGACACTTAATGCCGCCGCTTGCTCTAACGCATGCTTAGCCACGGGGGTTAGCTTTGCAATTAATTTGGGTAAGTCTACACGCATTGACACCGGCTCCTGTTATCTCAAAATCATGTCGAGTTGCTCTAAAACCATTGAAGACTTGCTATGCAAACTCCAGCTGTAAAATATAAATGCCGTTAAAATCACACCACCAAACAAGGCAAACACCGACCAGACCGGGAGTTGTTTAGATAAACGATACTTGGTGTTGGCAACATTATTTAATGCATTGGTGAGTTGACGAGATGGCTCACGGCGATGCTTTTTAAGCAAGTCATAAAGTGATCCAACAATTTGTTTATATTCATCTTTTCCGTTAACCAGCACCTTGTAGCGACCTTCAAACCCCAAGTTAAAACAGAGGAAAATAAACTCTAAAATATCTTGGTAACGTGTCGGCTCATCTTGGAGACGGTTTAAAATAGTGAATACCTTTTCGCCACCCCATGTTTCATTATGAAAACGCGTTAGCAATGAATGCTCAGCCCACTCACTATGACTGCCCCATTCCGTGCCCATTACGGCTTCATCAATGAAGGAACAGAGTACATAGCGATACGCGATAATGATGGCATTTTCATAGCCTCGCTCGTTTAGCTCAATTTCAATCGCCGAGATTTCATTAACCGTTTGACTATATAAACGAGATACATCGTCTAGGTAAGCTAGCTTACGAACGCGGATCACCATCCCAATCAAAGGTAACGCGGCATCAATCAAGCCGTTGTCGGTATTACCTCTTAATTGAAAGTGGTAATCCATATCAAGATTAATCCGCTCTGCCTCTTGAAACAGTAATGTTTCAATGTCGTGTGGCAGTGGCTCTTTGTAAGTTTTATCTAACATGGCCTAGCTCCTAATCGCCCAAAATTGCATTTCTAACTCAGGGAAGTTGCCTGCTACATGGAAGGCAAACCCACTGGCGTTGCGTAATACTTCCCAAGCCGGATTGCTTTTATCCAGCTGGAAGTAAATAAAACCAGAATGGTATGGCAACTGACGCGGTGCAACTGGCAGTGAAATAAGTGGTACGCCAGGAAGTTGCAGCGAAATAAGCTCGCGAATTTTTTCTGATGACGATATTTTGGTTTGTTGCACAAACAGTTTGCGCAACTGCTCGAGCGGCATACGCGCCTTAACGGCTAAAATAAAGTCTGCTTGCTGTGGCAAGCTAGTATCAGTAATTGGCGCAACCATTAAGCCGTATTGACGATTTTGCAATTGCAACGAAACGGCCTTGGGCTCAAGTACAATACTTAATGCCTGACGCATCAAAGACATTACTTCGTTCAATGATTGTGAAGGCAGATCATGATTATAAGGCGGCACGATGGGCGCAATACGGCTGTCATCGGTAAAGGTAAATAGCTCACCACAAACAGACGCGAGTTTTTCGTATACTCGCTCTGGATGCACGGCTCGTAAATTAGCTAAGTGATTAAGCACTGGCGATTCACGGTTAAGCATTTGCAACGACATAAAATCAGACACATCCGCAACGCCACTTTGTCCGGGCGAGCCAATACGTGTCGCGATATTTTTAGCTCGCTCCGCCAGTAGGCCGGCGGCTTCACTTAAAAACTGATGTAACCGCGGCACAGAATTTGAATTGGTATGACAAGGAATAAATTCCTGATCCATCAGTAAGCTACCATCAGGGCGCTTTTGAATGATCCGAGCAATCGACATCGAGGCATAGCCACTACGATCTTCTTGTTCGAGCATTAATTTAAGATCTACTTTACCCACTTCTAAGTCAGTAAAGTCACCTTTATCAGAATGGATGTCCTTAGTTTGTTGCTTATCCACCTTATAACGACAGCTCAGCTGGGCATCAGGCCAAGCCACTTCATTAACCGACTCACTGCGCAATGGAATAGCCAAAAAGACTAACTGATTACTCGCCAGTTGCTCTGAAATATCAAGAGGAGCCGGACTTAAGTCTTCTTGCGGAATATTAAACACGGTACCATCGGGCATCACCCCCGCAGCTTTTTGCAGCGCAATACGGCCAAAACTCAAATATTCAGGGTTTAGCTCCAATTCGGTAATGCCATAAGCATAAGGGCTGACCGACTTAGTACGCTGCTCTATTAAATATTCGTTATGCCTTTGTTGTTGCTGGAAGTGCTGTGGCTTAATGAATAAGCCTTCTTTCCAAATCACTCGGTTTCTAACTGACATAATTTTTAATCAACCCTCACTAGCTTTACATCTAATTCACGCAGCTGGACTAAAAAGTGAAACTCACTGCCTCGACCACTTAGTTTTTCTATTTTTTTCCATTCGCTTTTTTCGGGATCAGCATAAAAAGCCAATACCGCGACATACTTGGTATCTTCGTCAACTTCAAAAGCGTCTATAAATTTGAACTGACCAGGAGTGAGAGCATAATCGTCATGATCTAAATAATTCTTTCCTAATGCCTTTTCAGGATCCTCTAACAAGGCATCATAATCCGCAGCCAAATACTTAGAGTCGTCTTTTAGTTGGAATACTTGAAAGGCAACAGGAGTAGCAATACCACTGAGATTGGGGTTGATATTTTCATCAGCCACTAAGCTTAGCGTAACGGTAGTGGCACGCGCTTCAGGATCGCCTATCGCAATAGAAGGATCCCAAATTACTTGACCTGTTTTTTTCACCACGTCAAAAATAGAGCTACACGCAGTGATTTGAAACACAACTATCAACAGCAGCATAGTGCGCCATTTCATTAGCCTTGCTCCTGCTTTTGCAGCTCTCTTAATTTACGATCGTAGGCTTGCTCGAATATTTCCCAAAACAGCTTTTCAAAACCTTGCTGGCGGCCTGATTCTAACTCTGAAAAATAAGCGCTATACATATGCCAAGCCCAAGACTCACTATCTTGAGAAAGTGCCTGCTCGGTAGTGCGGTAATGTTTAAAACGCTTCATCAACGTATCTGGTGAGAATGCACCAAGAATATGCTTTAACGCATAGCCTATCGCTTCTTGAACCGCTATTTGATGATGCTGAATAGTGCGCAAACTCTCCGCAATAGCAGATGGCGCAGACAAATGTACCGGGCTTTTGTTGGGACCAAACATTACATTCATGGTTTGATCGTAATCTAAACCTAGCCGCAATGGATTGTCCTCAATCGGCTGTAGGTTTTTAGCAATCACACCATAACGCTGCTTATCCACATTTTTGTGCAGTGCCAATAAACCATTAATTGCAGCGTTAAGTGAACTCCCGAGTTCTTCCGCCATACTTTGCATATTCACTGTATCTACGGGCGCCGAAATCGATGACTCTAAGCCGCGAAAAACAGGACCAAGGGCTAGGTGTTGCTCGGTAGTTAAACTGGCGTCGTGCGCCGTATAAGTATTAGGGTCAAGTGAAGATGATGACTCATTCATTGGCGTAAATTCCTGATTGGATATAGGTTGACCGGCATTCATTGCGGCATTAACGGTGGTTTCGGCGTCAGCCTGAGCATGACCGACTTGAGCTTCCCAGTGAGTATTGACTAACACATCGTCAGATTGATCTAAAGCCACCTCTGCAACCGGGTTTACAAAACACTTTTGCTGCTCGGCGATACGCGCACTTTCAAGTTGGTCTAATGCAAGTAGCGGATCATACTGGGCGCTAGGTGCTGGCTTTTCTGTGTCCTGCTCTCTCATTTCAGATGAGCTGGTTTGATCGATAAATTGGTTGATATCAAAGCTAACTTCATCATCAGCGTAACGTTCTGGTTTTTCAAAGTGACAACGAATACGGTATTGCCCTAATTGCAATTCGTCGTTTTCTTTTAGCCGTACCATTTGATTTCGCCCTACTGGGAAAGAAGCCCGATTGACAAATGTTCGGCCAGAGCTGTCTCGTAAACAAAAGTCGTGATCGACGAGCTCAATCACACAGTGTAAGGGAACGATATCTGTATCCTGATCAGTGAGATGCCAGTCATCGCTGTAATCAGAGCCGATACTGCCGCCAGCTGCGTAAAAGGTATGGCTGGCTTGTAACCCAGGCTGCAGTTTTTCACTGTTAACGACCGTTAGTTCTATTTTGTTTTGCATTGTATTCATGCGGCTGCGTCCTGCTATGCTCTTACTTGTATTAATACACTTCTGTCTGTATTTACTTTGCCTAAAAAGGCACTCCAACCGAGATATGCTGACTTTTCATCACCGACCTTAAACGCCGTAATTTCATCTGGCGCAAGTTGCAGCGACAAGTCGTAAGCTAGCTGCTCGCGCAATACAAACTCGATTAGCTTGCATAAAGGGTCAAATTCAACCCCACTAGGCAAAAAATCTTTAAAACGTTGGCGTGATAAACCACCGATTTTAAGGGTGAATTTGCCACCTCTATCAGCAACTTTCTCACCAATAACGGTATCCTCACCCAAGCTAGCACCTTGTTGGCCGAGTAAAAATTGCTGATCGTCAGGTATCCTGACGGATCGTAATTGCCATTGGTCAACTTCAACATCATCAAGGTCAAAACAGTGAGCGACGATGCCCGCGACCACTAAAGATGAACGACTTTTGCCGGCCAACATGCCGGAATAAGCCAACATTTTGCACCAGTTTATTGGTGTCTGCCCGCGCATAGCGGGGTCTGATAAACCGACTAAAGAAAACAGTTGCGCTGAAAATTTATCCTGCGCATCTGCTTCAAATTGCACGTAATAGCGATACTTACGCCAAGCCTGATGCAGTAACGTCATTAGCCGATCGTTAAAGAAATCAAACAACACGTGCTTAATGCCAGCTTCTGGCTCACAGGCCAGTTCATCCAAGTAATAATTAGGTAATGGCGATTGCGCACCATTAAGTCCAAGAAAGCACGTCTCCAATTTAAACTTGTTTGGGCTGTTTTTTATCGCTGACAGGCTGGTAATATCAGCACAAGCAAAACCTAAACTTTTACTGGCAGCGTAAAACACCTCAAAATCACTTTCTTTTTGTAATTTTTGTAGCAACTCAACCAATTGAAAAAAGCTGTATTCACGGATATTGTTCGCAAATAAATCAGCAATGGTTAAATCAGTGGTTGCTGACCCGCTTGTGCATTCCATTTGTACAACTCTTGGTTATCGACATTGAGTACTTCTAATTCATGAAATGAATTAATGCTGGCGTATAAAGAAAAAAACTGGCTGAGCAGGGCACCAAAGAGATACAGGTCACCCTCGCAGGCGAAGCAACTTTGCTTAAGTGATAACCGAGTTTTTAAGCCTCGTACCGCAACCCCCTTATAAATACGGTCGGTGGGTTGTGTTTCTATAGCGACAACGCCATTAAGGCGTTGCTTGGCAATTTTTTCAGCTTGGCGATCAACCAACGCTCTAAAATCGTATGCGCGTAAAACAGACTGCAGGGCGTCTTTAGACAATAAAGATAAGTAGTTTAGTGAGAGGTTAGAGATCAACGTCCAAAGCAAACTGCCATCAAGCACAGGCCGCTGAGTTGCGGTTGGAACAGTAATATTACGGAACTCAACAAAAGCGGGAGTATTGTCACTTTCAAGGCATATATCCCCAATGCCTAATGCTAAAGGTAACTGACGATTGCTACAGGTTAGATCGAGTGAGATGGTTTCATTTTTATTAATGCATAGTGTCTCATCATCACGTACAAAAGAAACGAAGTGGTCAAAGCCATCATTACGAATACTGTCTTTAACTCGCAACCGATAATACAGCGAGCTTCTTGCTCGCGCGCGCTCTATATCATGCTGAAAACTTTCAAATGCGCAGTATATTCTTGGCTTGCCCCGCACTCGCCCATCCGTATCGAGTAACCAACCTTGCACCTTATCGACCGAAAACACTTCATAATGAGAAGGATACTGGCTAGATGGCGCGATGCGCTGCTGAGTCAATTTGCCATCTAAATCGATCGGATCAGCTGAATGGCTAAATAAGTTAATAGCAGGTGTACAATGCAATTGAAAATCATCTAAGGCTATTCGCGCATCAGCGGGTAGTGTTTTATTAAATGTGAAGCGTAACGCAATTTTGTCGCGGGCTGCTGGCGGCAAAGCGGCAGCTAAACTGCCAACATCAAAGAAACTAAACGCTTTCGGAAAAGTCAGGTATTCCTGAATTATTCGATAGCCTTCATAAGCATTTGCAGGATAAGGTAAAATCGCATCTTGGCGATCAAATCCAACCATTTTGACGGTGCTTTTATCAAGGGAAAAATGCGTGCCATCAATCACTAACTCAAAGCTTTCTAAATGATGGCTCAACCACAGAGATAAGGTTTGTGCATTATAATCACAGCCACCTAAGTAGAATCTAAGCGTATCCAACCCTAACGCATTGAGCGGCTGTTTGGTCAAAACATCGAGTGTGATATCTAAAATACTGATGTCGCGAGAGTAAGACACATCTACATTTTGCGTTGCCAGTGGATAAACCTTGATTGGCCGACAAGTACGGAAACGGCATTGCGTGCCCTGCACAGCAATACTATCAACTTGCGTTCCTTTTGCGACTTCATGACCTTGGTCAATCGCTCTATCCCTTGCCGCAAACTGCATTATCGTCATGCTCGGTACAGGGCGTAAGTAGTTTGGCCAAAGCATGTTGATCATCGAGTGAGTGAGCTCTGGAAACTCATCTTCAATCTTTTCTCGTAATTTACCTGTGAGGAAAGCAAAACCTTCCAATAATCGCGCGACATCAGGATCGACTACCTTGCCATCAAGAAAGCGAGTTAATTGCGGATAGATCTGCGCAAACTCTTTCCCTTCACGGGTGAGGAAATCTAACTCTTCGCGATAATATTTATTTACGGCCATGGCAACTACAACGCCCTATATCTGCGATTACCATCTAATATAAAGTCGAGTTTCACTTCGCTATCACTTGAACTAAGGTTGAGTACCGCTGTTAGGTGGAAGCGCAAGGTGAGCGGATCATGCTCATCATTCACGACATTCACATCAACCTTATGGATCCTAGGTTCAAATTCTTGGATCAACCGTTTGATTGCCATTTTAATTTGCAAAGTTAAATCGTGAGTCCCAATCGTTGCGTCATTAAAATCAATTAAGCCCAAACCTGGCGCGCTAAGCGAGTGCCCACGCCGTGCATTAAACAAGTTCAATACATTGGTTTTAATTGATTCCACCACGTCATAAAAGTCAGGACCACTTAATACAGATGCTGGCTGAACCTCATGGTTCAGCCGCTGAAAGAAGCTTACTTTGTAAGCTTCTTCTGTCTCTAAGTCGAACACCGACATGATTAGGATTTATCCAATCGACCAACTAGTGATAACTCAAAGTTCGCACCCATATATTTGAAATGTGGGCGTACCGCGAGTGATACTTGGTACCAACCTGGCTCTCCTTCCACATCCGAAACCGAAATATTGGCTGCGCGTAACGGGCGACGACTACGCACTTCTGCTGGTGGGTTTTCTTGATCAGCAACATATTGGCGCACCCAAGTATTAAGCTCACGCTCAAGGTCTTGACGCTCTTTCCATGCGCCAATTTGCTCACGCTGTAGCACTTTAATGTAATGAGCTAAACGGTTGATAATCATCATGTAAGGAAGCTGAGTACCTAACTTATAGTTAGTCTCTGCTTCTTTACCTTCTTTAGTATTTGGAAATACTTTTGCTTTCTGGATAGAGTTTGCTGAGAAGAATGCAGCATTATCTGAGCCTTTACGCATCGTTAGGGAAATAAAACCTTCTTCCGAAAGTTCAAATTCTTTACGATCAGTGATGAGTACTTCAGTAGGAATTTTTGGTTGAAGCTGACCCATCGATTCGTAATTATGCACAGGTAAATCGTGTACCGCACCACCACTTTGTGGACCAATAATATTTGGACACCAGCGGTATTTAGCAAAGCTTTCTGTTAAACGAGTCGCAAATGCAAAGGCACTGTTACCCCACAGGTAATCTTCATGAGATCGGCTTACACCTTCTTTGTAAGAAAATGTTTTAATTGGATTTTCGTCTGGATCATAAGGTGTTCTTAATAAGAATCGCGAAGCCGTTAAGCCAATGTAACGTGCGTCTTCTGAATCACGTAATGCACGCCACTTGGTATATTTAGGGCTTTCAAACGTTGCTTTTAAATCTTTAACGTTTGGTAAATCTTCATACGACTCTAAACCAAAAAATTGCGGTGCAACCGAAGAAATAAACGGAGCATGAGACATTGCACCAACGGCACCAATGTACTGCAGTAATTTCATATCTGGCGTTGAGGGGGTAAAAGCAAAGTTACCTAAAATGGCGCCTACTGGCTCACCACCGAATTGACCATAACCCGATGAATAGATATGTTTATACAAGCCTGATTGAGCAATCTCAGGTGAGAACTCAAAATCATCTAATAATTCTTCTTTCGTTGCGCTCAAGATCTCAATTTTGTTGTTCTCGCGAAAATCAGTACGATCAACTAATAACTTAAGACCACGCCACGATGATTCCATCTCTTGCACCTGTTTATCGTGCAAAATTTCATCCATTTGTGCGCTGATTTTCTTGTCCAGCTCGACAATCATACGATCAACTAACGCTTTGTTAACTGCTGTTGAATCACTTGACGCTAATAAGTTACTGATAAAGGCTGCAACACCTTTTTTCGCGACATCATAGCCCTCATCTTGAGGCGCCATACGAGTCTGCGACATGATCTGATCTAATAAGCTTACTTCAGCCTGAGCAATAGGCTGTTCTGCAACGGTTTCTAACACCGACATGGCATCAATCCTTTAATATAAACAAGTAAAATTCGTTAAGCTGGGTTTTCTTCTTTACTAACAAGATCAAGTTCTTGAAGCAATTTGTCTCGAGATTCTTCAGATGCTAATAAATCTTGCAAGCTCGCGCGGAACTGCGGGATATTGCCTAAAGGACCTTTCAGTGCAACCATCGCTTCACGCAGTTCAACTAGCTTTTTAAGCTCGGGAACCTGCTTAGCAATGCTATCTGGATTAAAATCATTGAGAGAGCTAAACGAGAGATTAACCGGTAGATCTTGACCTTCTTCTTCAACCAGCTTATTTGCAACGCTAGTTTGAATGCGAAGATCGCTTTCACGAATCACTGATTCAAAATTGTTTTTGTCAATAGAGACCGTGCCACGCTCTTCTATCGGAGTATCATCAGATGTGCCTTTAAAATCGCCTACAACGACAACTTTAAGAGGAAGCTCGACTTCCGACTGTTCATTACCAGTTGAAGGTACATACTTAATATTTATTCTTTCTTTTGGTGCAACCGTGCCATCTTTGGACATGAAGCTGCCCTCCCATCTTTTAATAAGTTAATTGATTGAACCCCGTAATTTTGATTTGGGGTTAAACGTAGCTTGATAACTTAATAAATCCCGAAAGGCGCCTGATATAAACATCAAACAAACATATACGTCAACAAAGCACAGATTGAAATGTTATTTATCAATTAAAAATGAGACACTGATCTCAAAAAACAATTAGTAACAATAGTGTCACTTAGTAGAACACAATAAAATTGCAATAATGATTCACAACCTATTGATTTGATAAGTTGTGTTTATTTTAACCACTCGCTCCCTTAAAGGCTGAATAATGTAATGTGACGGGCTAAAGAATATAAAAATCGGTTTTATTTATTATTGACACCGATTAAACCAATCCATATCATGACCCCAGCTTGATAACTTGATTATCACTTAAGCACAAAGACTTAGGTGAATGATAAAATAATAGTAAAAAAATTAGCTCTCTCACCTTTTACTTTTGGCTAAGTTATGTCGTCATGGCTTAGCCAAAAGAATCGCTTAACTCTCTTAAATGAGATATGAATTAATCGTTTGATATGCTCACTCGAAACCAACAAATTCAGCGCTAAATGTTATGCCATTTCGCTAAATAGTGGGTAGCCACCGTCAGGCATGCTATTGATAATGTTGAATAGTGTTTTTGAGACTTGTTTGACTCCAGTGGGCGATGTCTAAAATTAGACTGAATTTCCCAATTATCAATTGAGAACCAATAATCATGGCCGACAAAACTGGACTGCAATTTACCTTTACTGCACAAACCCTCGATCCCGAAACATTTGAGATCACTGAGTTTTCCGGTAAAGAATCCCTCTCGGATCCTTTTTCATTTGTTTGCCAGCTTGCCAGCCGTAATAGCGATCTCAGCGCCAATGATGTGGTCGACAAAACCGCCACCTTAACCGTGTGGCAAGACGGTGAGCGTCAACGTGATATTCATGGCATTGTTAGCCAATTTAGTGTCGGTGACACTGGCCACCATCACACCCGTTACACCCTGACTCTCACCGCCAGCATGGCACGCTTGGCATTAAGACAAAACAGCCGTATTTTTCAGCAGCTTAATGTCGCTGAAATCATCAGCATTATCTTGCAAGAAATGGGCATTACCGATTACGCCTTTGCGCAAAAATACACGCCCACCACTCGTGAATTTTGTGTGCAATACCGCGAAACCGATTTAGCCTTTGTGCAGCGCTTAGCCGCGGAAGAAGGCTTGTTTTATTATTTTGAGCATGGCAAAGACAAACACACGGTTATTTTTGCTGATAACTCCCAATCAATGTTCACCTACACTCAGCCCGTGCCTTACAACGCCAACGCCGGCGGCTATTTTAAAGGCCCGTTTATCAGCGGCTTTCGCCTGCAAAGCCAAATTCGCCCTCATAATGTGCAGCTAAAAGACTACAGCTTTAAAAAACCAGCCTACCGTTTTTTACAAAATCAACACGCCACTGGCCTTGATTTTCAGCGC
>NZ_JAUOPX010000384.1:0-207 GCF_030547455.1 Motilimonas sp. 1_MG-2023
TGATGAAAAAGGGTGAATACCCAGATGTGTTTGGGTTGATATCGGATTAGTCAAGCTGGGGTTGGTGAAAGGTTACGGTAACCTCACTCAAGTCACCGACAGTTTAAAAGGCGACAGGCAATACCATTACGACCCCCTCGCCCGCTTGTCTCATGTGCGCGGCAATATCGATGAGCATTTTCAGCACGACCCCGCCGGTCACCTATT
>NZ_JAUOPX010000385.1:0-206 GCF_030547455.1 Motilimonas sp. 1_MG-2023
TTCGATTTGTTCTGTATGAACACTCAGAAATTACATTGATAAATAAATCGTTTTGGCGATTCGTTACCATTGCGTTGTTAGCCGTGGCTTTCAACATGAGTATTCACACAGATTGCATGATTAAATTGTTAAAGAACGTTGACCAGGTTGCTTTCGCTTCACCTCGTCAGGGCTGCGCATTCTACGCTAGCCGATTTGAAAGTCAA
>NZ_JAUOPX010000386.1:0-206 GCF_030547455.1 Motilimonas sp. 1_MG-2023
CTTCTGAGTTCGGCATGGATTCAGGTGGTTCCACAGCGCTATTGCCGCCAAGCATAAATTGTAATCTGGAAAGCTTACTTCGTTCTCTAGCAAATCTCTTTTACTTTGTTCACAAGTATTCTTGTTGGTACTTTCGCACCTAATCTGGCAACAACACCTCTTAGGTGTTGTATGGTTAAGCCTCACGGGTCATTAGTACAGGTTAG
>NZ_JAUOPX010000387.1:0-205 GCF_030547455.1 Motilimonas sp. 1_MG-2023
CTAACAACCCGTATTTATCTTTAAATTTTTATCTTAATTCTAGAATGCCTGTGCTGACTTTCGCAGTTCTGCTCTACACTTTCAACTGCAACACTAACAACCCGAATTTGTTATAAATTTTGTCTTATTTACTTCAACATCAAACCGATGTTTTAAATATGGTGGGTTGTGAAGGATTTGAACCTTCGACCAATTGATTAAAAGT
>NZ_JAUOPX010000388.1:0-205 GCF_030547455.1 Motilimonas sp. 1_MG-2023
GGTCGGTGATGAGAGATTCGAACTCCCGACCCTCTGGTCCCAAACCAGATGCGCTACCAGGCTGCGCTAATCACCGATGTGTTATATAACGAAGCAAATTACTTAATGGTTCACTATATATTTAAATAATGGGGCGAATGACGGGGATTGAACCCGCGACAACCGGAATCACAATCCGGGGCTCTACCAACTGAGCTACATCCGC
>NZ_JAUOPX010000389.1:0-204 GCF_030547455.1 Motilimonas sp. 1_MG-2023
GAGTACCTGGCTACGAACCAGGCGGTCGGAGGTTCGACTCCTTCCATGCGCGCCACTTTCATTTTATTGCAGCAATTCGATTGATGCAGTAAATAAGAAACCTGTTAAACCAGACAAAAAGTTTACTGCGCGCATGTAGCTCAGCTGGATAGAGTACCTGGCTACGAACCAGGCGGTCGGAGGTTCGACTCCTTCCATGCGCGC
>NZ_JAUOPX010000390.1:0-203 GCF_030547455.1 Motilimonas sp. 1_MG-2023
AAAAGAAATCGATGTTCACCCAAGATGCGCCTCACGTTGAGGACATTAATGATGCTAACGCACTCATCAAAGAGTTGTGGGATAAGTTGCGCGAGTACGAAGACAAACTGGCAACCAGTTCTCGTAACTCTTCACGCTCACCTTCAAATGATACACCTGAGGTCAAAGCCGAGCGAAAAAAGCTCAAACGCCTCGTAGCCGAA
>NZ_JAUOPX010000391.1:0-201 GCF_030547455.1 Motilimonas sp. 1_MG-2023
TCTAGAATTAAGATAAAAATTTAAAGATAAATACGGGTTGTTAGTGTTGCAGTTGAAAGCGTAGAGCAGAACTGCGAGAGTCAGCGCTAGCATTCCAGTGAAAGAAAAATTTAAAGACAAATTTGGGTTGTTAGCTCAGTTGGTAGAGCAGTTGACTTTTAATCAATTGGTCGAAGGTTCAAATCCTTCACAACCCACCAA
>NZ_JAUOPX010000043.1:0-38909 GCF_030547455.1 Motilimonas sp. 1_MG-2023
CTTCTTAACCACCTGATGTTGCGTTGCGCCTTGCGCTGTGCCGTCTCAGTGGTTGCGCATTATAGGGAGATTCGATTTCGGTGCAAGGGGTTTTACGCAGATTTATAAAAGTTAGACATTAACGAACAAAAACAAACCAAATAGAACAATTTTACAGCAAAACCACCTTCAGATGACATCTGAAGGTGGTTACTGTAAGCAGAATTAAGCCGTCTAGCAGCTTAATTCTGGGTAAAACTGAAACGATCTCCTTCCATATCTACATTGATTGATGCCCCAGGTATCAATTTACCCGACAAAATGGCCTGCGCTAATGGGTTTTCCAATTCTTGTTGGATAGCTCGCTTCAAAGGACGAGCACCGTATACCGAATCAAACCCAGCTTCCGCAATATGTGACAATGCCGCATCAGTAACATTGAGCTGGTAATCTTTTTCCGTTAATCGTGCCTGCAAACGCTGCAACTGGATCTTGGCGATAGACTTAATGTGTTCACCAAATAATGGATGGAACACAACCGTTTCATCGACGCGATTTAAAAACTCAGGTCTAAAGCTTTGCATGAGCACTCTTAACACTCGCTCTTTCATTTCAGCATAACTGGCATGTTGAAAATGCTCTTGGATCACATCTGAGCCCAGGTTCGAGGTCATAATGATTACCGTATTTCTGAAATCAACCGTGCGACCTTGGCCATCCGTTAAACGGCCATCATCTAGCACCTGAAGCAAAATGTTAAACACATCTGGATGCGCCTTCTCGACCTCATCTAACAAGATCACCGAATAAGGTTTACGCCGGACTGCTTCAGTAAGATAGCCGCCCTCTTCGTAACCCACGTAGCCCGGAGGCGCACCTACTAACCGAGCAACAGAATGTTTTTCCATAAACTCGGACATATCAATACGAACCATATTGTCTTCGGTATCGAATAAGAAATTTGCCAGTGCTTTACACAACTCTGTTTTACCCACACCTGTAGGCCCTAAAAATAAAAAAGAGCCAATGGGTTTATTCGGATCAGCTAGTCCGGCTCGACTACGGCGAATGGCATTGGATACAGCGTCAACGGCTTCATTTTGTCCAATTACCCGAGTATGTAATTGCTGCTCCATTTTTAGCAGCTTTTCTCTTTCTCCCTCGAGCATCTTACTGACGGGGATCCCAGTCCAACGTGACAACACATCAGCAATTTCATTTTCACTCACGCGATGACGTAATAATGTCATGTCTTGCATTTCAGCTTGTGAGGCTAAATCTAGCTGTTTCTCTAATTCGGGGATTCGCCCATATTGCAATTCAGACATCCGACTTAAATCACTTGCACGACGTGCAAATTCTAAGTCAAGACGCGCTTGCTCTAATTCAGACTTGATATGCTGAGTACCTGACAAAGCAGCTTTCTCGGCCTTCCAAACCTCATCGAGCTCTTTAAAAGCAAACTCTTTCTCGACCAACTCTTCAGACAATAATTGCAAACGCTTTTTACTTGCATCGTCTTCTTCTTTAGTCAGCGCTTGCTGCTCTAATTTAAGCTGAATTATTTTGCGCTCAAGGCGCTCAAGAGGCTCAGGTTTCGAATCGATTTGCAGGCGAATACTTGATGCCGCCTCGTCAATCAAGTCAATTGCTTTATCAGGCAGCTGTCGATCAGAAATATAGCGATAAGATAATTGGGCTGCTGCAACAATCGCAGGATCGGTAATTTCTACTTTATGGTGTAGCTCGTAGCGTTCTTTCAAGCCGCGTAAAATAGCAATAGTATCTTCTACCGAAGGCTCTTCAACCAACACCTTCTGGAAGCGACGCTCTAACGCCGCATCTTTTTCTATATACTTACGATATTCATCAAGCGTAGTAGCACCAACACAATGAAGCTCACCTCGCGCTAACGCAGGCTTAAGCATATTACCGGCATCCATCGCGCCATCGCTCTTACCAGCACCGACCATAGTATGCAGCTCATCGATAAATAAAATGACCCGACCCTCTTCTTTGGCCAATTCATTTAGTACTGCTTTTAATCGCTCTTCAAATTCACCGCGATATTTAGCACCCGCGACGAGTGTGCCCATGTCTAAAGACAGAACCCGCTTATGCTTTAATCCTTCCGGCACTTCGCCATCGATAATGCGCTGTGCTAAACCTTCAGCAATGGCGGTTTTCCCCACCCCCGGAGCACCAATCAAAACAGGGTTGTTTTTGGTACGACGTTGCAATACTTGAATGGTGCGACGGATCTCGTCATCTCGACCAATCACAGGATCTAACTTACCTTGCTCGGCACGCTCAGTCAGATCGACAGTATACTTTTCTAGGGCTTGTCGTTGGTCTTCGGCGTTTTGATCATCCACCTTTTGCCCACCACGTACTTTTTCAATCGCCGATTCAATATTTTTCTGGTTTGCGCCAGCTTTACGCAAAATATCACCTAAAGCGCTTTTATCTTCACAAGCGGCCAGAATAAATAGCTCCGATGATATGTATTTATCTTTACGCTTTTGCGCCAACTTATCACAATAGTTAAGGAGTACACCCAAGTTATTAGCAAGTTGCACATCGCCGCCAATGCCTTCTACCTTAGGGAGTTTGTCAAGCGCTTGCGAAAGTTGCGAGCGTAATGTGCTAACATCAACACCAGCTTCGGTTAACAATGGACGAATAGAGCCCGCGTCTTGGTTTAGCAACGCTGTCATTAAATGCACGGGTTCAATAAATTGGTGGTCTCGCCCTAACGCAAGGGATTGGGCATCAGAGATAGCAAGTTGAAATTTACTGGTAAGTCTATCGAGTCGCATACAACAATCCTAAAATTAATCATCTTCTGATTATATAGATAGGTGCACTGGCACGAGTTTCAAGTTTTTATTTTGTTAAATAAATCAAACTGGCCATGCGCCCGGTAACTCCTTCTTTTCGATATGAAAAAAAGGTATCTGTTTCTGAAAAGGTACAATGATCACCGCCATAGACATGGCTGACTCCCAGCTCAGCTAACGCTAATCGCGCGAGCTGGTACAGGTCAGCCTTCCATTTACCTTCTTCGTCTGTGGTAAATGCTGACGCAAAATCGTCACTTTGTTGAATAAAAGCATCACGCACTTCACTGCCAACTTGAAATGCCATTGGCCCGATCGCAGGGCCTAGCCACACTAATATATCTTGATTATTAGCGGGGGCCTGGATAATAGCTTGCTTTAAAATACCATTACAAAGGCCGCGCCATCCGGCGTGAACCGCCGCCACAAAAGAGCCCTGCTGGTCTGTTATCAGTACCGGTAAACAATCAGCCGTCATGACAACACATGCTAACTCAGGAATATCGGTCCAACTGCCATCAGCAACGGGCACCACGGCGGTAGACAAAGAGGCCTTAATCACATCGGTACTGTGTACTTGCTCTAACCATAGTGGCTCATTAGCAAGCCCCACTTCACTTTTCAGTAACGCCCGATTAGTTAATACATGCTCAGTATTATCATTAACGTGCAACCCCAAATTCAGACTTGAATACTGCGCCTGACTCACCCCGCCTTCTCGTGTCGTTGAGTAAGCCACTACATTTGCAGGAGCGGGCCAATTCGGTTTGAGTAAGCGCATAGGGTTAATACTCTTCTTGTGGATTATCTTTAGTGTCTTGACGCAAAATTTCCGCCAGTTCAACCATGTCATCAGGTATCGGTGCATGCCATTGCATCAACTCGCCTGTAATTGGATGCTCTAATTCCAACATCGCGGCATGTAGTGCTTGACGTTTAAAGCCGCGCAACACAGTAACCAACTCAGGACCAGCATTTTTTGGCAAGCGAGCACGCCCACCATAAAGTTGGTCACCCACCAATGGATGGCCTAAGTGAGACATATGCACACGAATTTGATGGGTACGCCCAGTTTCTAGGCGCAACCTTAAGCGCGTATGTGAACGGTACTTTTCAGCAACACGGTAGTGTGTAACCGCGGGTTTACCTGTTTCTTTAACCGCCATTTGAGTGCGATGGGTACTGTGACGACCAATCGCCGCATCCACCAATCCGCCGGCAGTCAGTTTACCTATCGCAATGGCTTCATATTCACGAGTAATATTACGTGCTTGCAGCGCGGTAACTAGGTGAGTTTGTGCCGGAACGGTTTTCGCTACGACCATCAAGCCTGTTGTGTCTTTGTCCAAGCGGTGTACGATACCCGCGCGTGGCACTTCAACAATACTCGGACAATGGTGTAATAAGGCGTTTAGAACCGTGCCATCTGGATTACCAGCACCAGGGTGGACCACTAGATCAGCGGGTTTGTTGATCACTAAAATGTCGTCATCTTCATAAACAATGTTGAGTGGGATCGGCTGCGCTTCAAAACGCACTTCGTCCTCCAATACGGCATTCAACACAATTTCTTGTCCTGGTAATACCTTCTCCCTTGGCTTGTTCGCTATCCGCCCATCTAAAAGCACGCGATCGGCCAAAATCCACTCTTTAATACGCGATCTTGAGTAATCAGGGAAAAGTTCCGCTAACGCTTGATCTAATCGCTGTCCAATTTGATGAGGAGCAACCTCACCCTGTAATTCTAATTCCTGACTCATATACTTCTTATCGTTAGTGGGTGTAAAAGCTGAATAGCTTCACTATATCATTTATTTTAACTTTTCTTTTGTCTCAGCATAACGGATACTTTCACCTTTTACGAAAAGACGAAACAAATAGGTATTATGAAGAAGAGCGTACGGCTAATTTCAGCGGTGGCATTTACCGCTATATTTACCTTAGGCTGCTCATCAAAAGATGACGCAGAAAAAGTGCCTGATAAAGCACCTGTTGTTTTATACGAAGACGCACAGCTGGCATTACAAGCAGGTAATTTTACTCAAGCTGCAGAAGTTCTCGAAGCACTCGATGCTCGCTACCCTTTTGGTCCTCATTCAGAACAAGTGCAACTTGACCTGATTTACGCTTATTACAAAAGCGATGAATTTGCTCAGGCTATGGCTAATATCGAGCGATTTCTACGTTTAAGCCCGACCCATAAAAACATTGATTATGTTTACTATATGCGCGGCTTAACCCATATGGCGATGAGCTCAACTTTCTTCCATGGTTTATTCGGCATCGATCGCTTTGATCGAAACACCGCTCACTATCAAAATGCATTTATGGATTTTAAACGGTTATTACAACGTTACCCTGATAGTGTTTATGCCGCTGACGCCCAAGCTCGTATGATAGGTATTAAAAACAGCCTAGCGCGCTATGAAATCGAAGTAGCTAAATGGTATATCAAACGCGATGCTTATGTTGCGGCCATCAATCGGGGCAAGTACGTGTTAGAACACTTCCCAGACACCGCAGCTACCGAGCAAGCCCTAGAAGTGATGCTAACGGGTTATACAGAGCTGAAAGTTGAAGAGCCAAAGACCCGTACGCTGGCAGTCATGAAAGCAAACTTCCCAAATAACAAGTGGGTTCGCTAAGATATATTCTTTTCTAATCCAAATAAAAAAGGCTCATTAATATGAGCCTTTTTAGTATCTGCTACTTATCTTAAGCCTAAGCAGCAAAATAAGAACAATTAAATGGCTTCTTCGTTTTCTTCGCCAGTACGAATACGGATAACACGTACCACATCAGTGACAAAAATCTTACCATCACCAATTTTACCCGTTTGCGCAGTTTGAATAATAGCCTCGATACAGCGGTCAACATCTTCACTTTGCACCACGATTTCAATTTTCACCTTAGGTAAAAAGTCCACCATGTACTCGGCACCGCGATAAAGTTCAGTATGGCCTTTTTGGCGGCCGAAGCCTTTTACTTCCGATACTGTCATCCCTGTGATGCCAATATCAGCTAACGCTTCACGTACATCATCCATTTTAAACGGCTTAATAATCGCTTCGATTTTTTTCATTACTCAACCTTTACCTATGTATCGGGACCCTAAGGCCATGCTTTACCTTCATTGTGATAAAATATTACTGAATATTCAAGGCGCTAACCTAAGCTAAATTGATTACCTCAATTCAGCAGGCACCTCAAAAATAACATTTTCTTCTACACCTGGGTTTTCGATCACCACTTTGCCACCCAAAGCTTCAACTCGGCTCACCACGGCACGCACCAACACTTCAGGCGCCGATGCACCAGCAGTAACGCCAACCTGACTCACTCCTTCTAGCCATTCTGAACGAATATCATCAGCCGTATCAATTAAGTAAGCAGCGGTTCCTGCTTTTTCAGATTTTTCACGCAAGCGATTTGAATTAGAAGAGTTCTTAGAGCCTACAACCAATACCACTTGGGTTTTATCAGATAAGTCTTTTACCGCATCTTGACGATTTTGAGTGGCGTAACATATATCTTTCTTACGTGGCCCTTCAATTTGCGGAAACTTTTCGCGTAGCGCATCAATCACTTCTGAAGTATCATCAACAGACAAAGTGGTTTGAGTACAAAATAACAAATGTTCAGGATCTTTTACCGTTAACGCGGCCACATCAGCAACCGATTCAACTAAGTAAATCCCCCCCTGCTCGTTATTATACTGACCCATGGTGCCTTCCACCTCAGGATGCCCCTGATGGCCAATCAAAATACACTCATGGCCACGACGGCTGGCACGGGTAACTTCCATATGAACTTTCGTGACTAATGGGCAAGTTGCATCAAATATTTTTAGCGCGCGGCGCTGCGCTTCTTTGCGTACCACTTGAGACACGCCGTGAGCACTGAAAATGACAATCGAGTTATCAGGTACTTCATCAAGCTCTTCCACAAATACCGCACCACGAGCCTTTAAGCCATCGACTACGTACTTGTTATGCACAACTTCATGACGCACATAAATAGGCGGTTCAAATAGCTCTAATGCACGCTCAACAATACTGATAGCACGATGAACTCCAGCGCAAAAACCGCGCGGGTTAGCTAATAAGATTTCCATAATTAGCTCCTAATCTATGCTGATCACGTCAACATCAAAGGTTAACGATTGACCCGCTAGCGGATGATTGAAGTCTACAGTGACCGATTCACCCGTGACTTCACGTACAATGCCCGGCAATTCATGACCATCAGGTTGAGTAAACGCAATGATAGCACCTACCTCAGCAGGAGCATCGGCGCCAAATTTACTGCGTTCAACGTAATAAATGTTATCTGGATTAGGTTGGCCAAAGGCATCTTCTGGCTCAAGTTCAAACGACTTACTTTCGCCTTCGGTTAAACCTAATAAACATTTTTCAAAGTTCACTGTTAGGCTGCCATCGCCCATACGAAACTTGGCAGGCTTATTATTGACTTTAGTGCTATCAGCCGCTGAGCCATCAGATAACTTAATAGTGAAGTGCATCACCACTTCACTGTTCGCCGTAATTGCCTTAGTCATTTTTTACTTCCTTTTGCTCTGGCCGCTTAACAAGTAACGCATCAAGAATAATGATCACCGCACCAATACAAATCGCGCTGTCGGCAATATTAAATGCAGGCCAGCGATAAAAGCCAAAATCGAAATCTAAAAAGTCCACTACAAAGCCATGGTATAAACGATCAACTAAGTTGCCAATCGCGCCACCAAGGATCAAGGTATAAGCAGCGTTTAACCATTTCTCTTGATACGGTGACTTTTTCAGCCAGTAAAGCAGTACCCCACTCACAAAGACTGCAATACTGGTAAAAAACCAACGTTGCCAACCACCAGCATCATGCAAGAAGCTAAAGGCGGCACCATAGTTTCTTGCATAGGTGAAGTTAAAAAACGGCAACACCTGAATCGATTCATACAAATCAAAGTTCAGATGAACATAAGCCTTAGTGATCATATCGACAGCAAACACCAGAATCGCTAGCCAAAGCCAGCGCAGTCCGGTTTTTTGCATCGCTTCTTGCGGCGACGAATTAGGCATAATGGCGAACTTCTCCTTCACCTGATACGTTGGTCACACAACGACCACATAGCTCTGGGTGCTCTGCAACTGAGCCTACATCTTCAATATGGTGCCAACAGCGACCACATTTCGTGGCTTCAGAGGCCTCTACCAACACAGATAAGCCCTCAACTTCGGTCTTCATTGCTGTCGTAGGAGCCGCTTCTAAGCTCACTTCTGCTTTTGATGTTAACAGAACAAAACGCAATTCATTTTCAATCAAGGCTAATTTCTCAGCTTGCTCCGTTGTCACAAACAAAGTGACATTAGCCGCTAAGCCGCCCCCGATCTTGCCATCACGGCGCGCTTGCTCGAGCGATTTATTCACTTCACCACGGATGCGAATGACTTCATCCCAGTATTCGTTATTTAGTTTTTCGCTTTCATCTAATGCAAATAAGCCCTCAAACCAAACGCCCGTGAAAACGAATTCATCACGCTCGCCCGGCATACGCTGCCAAATTTCATCCGCAGTGAAACTCATGATCGGCGCCATTAAACGCACCAAAGACTCACAAATCAAGTACATGGCAGTTTGACAACTGCGACGAGCTAAACCATCAGACTTAGCGGTGTACTGGCGGTCCTTAATGATATCTAAGTAGAAACTACCTAAGTCAATCGAGCAGAAGTGCATCATTTTTTGCGTGACGGTTAGCAATTGATAGTTATCGTAGGCATCCACTAGCGCATCTTGCAGTTCTTTAGCTTTACCTACCGCCCAACGGTCAAGTGCAACCATCTCATTTGGTGCTACCATGTCCGTTTTCGGATCAAAACCATTTAAGTTAGCTAATAAGAAACGCATGGTATTACGAATACGACGGTAGCTATCAGCACTGCGTTTTAAGATTTCATCCGATACCGTCATCTCACCGGTGTAATCCGTTGATGCCACCCATAAGCGTAAAATATCCGCGCCTAGCTCATTCATGACCACTTGAGGTGATACCACGTTACCGATAGATTTTGACATCTTGCGGCCGTTAGCATCAACAGTGAAACCGTGAGTTAACACTTCTTTATAAGGCGCTTCGCCATTCATCGCGGTGCCCGTCATTAGAGACGACTGGAACCAACCACGATGCTGATCGGAACCTTCAAGGTACATATCTGCTTTATGGCCATTGTATTCAGCGCGAGCAGCCACAACCGCCGCATGAGTTGAACCAGAATCAAACCACACATCTAACGTATCAGGTACCTTACGATACTGGTCGGCTTCATTACCTAATAGCTCGGCATCATCAAGATCCCACCAAGCTTGAATCCCTTCTTTTTCAACTTTCTGCGCTACTTTTTCGATTAATTCAGATGAATTCGGGTGTAGCTCTTGGGTTTCTTTGTGGACAAATAATGCAATTGGCACACCCCAAGTACGTTGGCGCGAAATACACCAGTCAGGACGACCTTCAACCATTTTCTCGATACGATTTTGGCCCCACTCAGGGATCCAACGCACCGACTTAATTTCGCCCATGGCGGTATCACGTAGACCATTTTGATCCATCGAGATAAACCATTGTGGCGTGGCACGAAAGATAATCGGCGTTTTATGGCGCCAACAATGTGGATAGCTGTGACGAAAAGCAACAAAGTGCATTAACGCACCTTTTTCTTGCAACACTTCCACTACGCTGTCGTTCGCTTTAAACACGTGCTGACCAGCAAATAGTTCAGTATCGGCTTTATATACGCCGTTGTCACCCACTGGGTTAGCCACTTCTAGGCCGTATTTATTACCAACGATAAAGTCGTCTTGACCATGTCCCGGCGCGGTATGCACTACACCAGTACCAGATTCGGTAGTGACGTGTTCGCCTAAAATAGCCGGCACGCTAAAGTCATAGAATGGATGGTTAAATTGCGCTAGCTCTAGTGCTTCACCTTTGGCAAAGCCGAGTTTACGAAATTCAGTGATTTCGTAACGCGCTAAACACGCATCCATTAGCTCTTCAGCTAAAATCAAACGCTCTTTGCCTGCCGCAGAAACCACTTCGACTAGCACATAATCAAGATTCGCCGCTAGGGCTACCGCACGGTTAGCCGGTAGGGTCCAAGGCGTGGTGGTCCAGATTAATACCGATACTTGACCTTCACCTGCATCCCCTTCAAGGGCGAAACGAGATACCACATCCGCTTCATCTTTAGCAGCAAAACGAACATCAATCGCAGGCGAGGTTTTATCTTCGTACTCTACTTCAGCTTCAGCTAACGCGGAACCACAGTCGGTACACCAATGCACCGGCTTAGAGCCCTTATGCAAATGGCCATTATCGATAATTTTACCTAAGGCTCGAATAATGTTGGCTTCTGTTGAAAAGTCCATGGTTAAGTAGGGATTTTGCCAATCACCTAACACACCTAAACGGATAAAATCTTTGCGTTGACCATCAACTTGCTTAGCTGCATATTCGCGGCATTTTTTACGAAAGTCTGCCGCACTGATTTTTTGACCTGGCTTGCCTACTTTTTGCTCAACTTTAAGTTCAATCGGCAAACCGTGACAATCCCAACCTGGAATATAAGGCGAGTCAAAATCCGCTAGGGTTTTCGACTTAATAATAATGTCTTTTAGGATTTTGTTAACTGAGTGACCAATATGAATATCGCCGTTCGCATAAGGAGGGCCATCATGTAGGATAAAGGATTTTTTACCCTTTTTTGCCTCACGGATCTTGCCGTAAAGATCCTTTGCATACCATTCTTTCAACATGTTTGGCTCACGATTAGCTAAGTTAGCTTTCATCGGGAACCCTGTTTTAGGAAGATTCAGGGTGTCTTTATAGTCGCTCATTTAATCCAAGTTCCATTATCGGGAAGGTCAATTTTTAAACAGCCAAGCCGTGATAATCACGCGCCTGACCGACATCTAGTTCGATTTGTTGTTTTAGTGCCGCAAAATTTTCAAATTTGCGTTCATCTCGTATTTTTTGTTTTAACACGACTTCAAGCTGGCGGCCATAAAGATCACCGCTATAGTCGAAAATATGTACTTCTAGCTGCTGGCGCTCACCATTCAGTGTCGGGCGAGTACCGATATTCGCAATGCCCCTATAAGTAGCTTGCTCCATGCCCCTAATCTCAACGGCATAGACCCCTTTCACCGGCGTCACTAAACGCTTTAACCAAATATTGGCAGTCGGTACACCTATGGTGCGGCCCAATTTTTGGCCGTGGGCTACGCGTCCACTAATACTATATGGCCGGCCCAATAATCGTTCAGCGTGTTGTAACTGACCTGCAGCAAGGGCATCTCGGATCTGTGTGCTGCTTACCCGAGTGCTACCGTGAAGCAGGCTTTGCGTGGCGATCACATCAAAACCATATTTTTTGCCCGCTTGTTGCAACAGTTCAAAATTACCTTGGCGACGATAACCAAAATGAAAATCGTCGCCAACCACCAAGAATTTTACGCCTAGCTTATTCACCAGCACCTGTTCAATAAACTGATTGGCATCCATGGCGGCGAAGTGACGGCTAAATCTAACACATAGCAACCGGTCTAAACCAAATTGCTCAAGACGCCTAAATTTGTCGCGTAAGCGACTTAATCGAGCGGGAGAGTTTTCACCCAGGAATAATTCCAAGGGTTGAGGCTCAAAGGTCATCACTGTTGCAGGCACCGCAAACTCAGCCGCTTTAAGCAATAGCTGCTGCAATACCGCTTGGTGTCCTCTATGAACACCATCAAAATTACCTATGCTAAGAACACAGCCCTGATGCTCAGGTTTAATATTCTTGATGCCTCGGATTAGATCCATTATCTCTACCAATAGCCACAAAACTGACGGATTATATAACAGCCAGTTTGAGTAATCAGCCCCCCGCGGTACGAAGATCGCGTGGACGCAAACCGAATACTAGGTTTATGGCTAAATAAATCACGGCCCCCGCACTAATTAAAGCCGCTAACAACCAAACCTGACTTAACTTAGGTTGTTCAGCCCAAGTTGATAAATCGGGAGTGAAATAGACTAAAAACGCCCCCATCGCGAATGCCGCAAGCAGTAAACGAATCAAAAACCAAACCGTGCCCGGTTGTAATATAAACACGCCTTGATTTTTTAAACCTCGCCATAACATGAACGCGTTTAATGAGGCCGATAAAGAAGTAGCAATGGCTAAACCAACATAACCATAAGGAATAGCAAAAATAATATTAAAGGCCATATTACTCACCATGGCGATAATGCCGTATTTAACCGGCGTCTTGGTGTCTTGGCGCGCGTAATAACCTGGCGCAAGTACCTTAACTAGCATAAAGCTAAGCAGGCCAAAACCATAAGCGATTAAACTCATTGACGCCATTTGTACGTCTACCTGACTAAACTTACCGCTCATAAACAGCACCGCTAGCATAGGTTGCGCCAGTAAAATTAAACCAAACATCGCCGGCACGCCTAACAAGCACACCAGTCGAAAACCCCAGTCTAAGGTTTGGGCAAAATCTTGCTTCGAATCACTCGCATGTAAACGCGATAAACTAGGTAAAATCACCGTAGCAATCGCAATACCAAATAAACCAAGTGGGAACTCGAGTAAACGGTCTGAAAAGTAAAGCCAGCTCAGCGCTCCATCTTGCAAGAAACTGGCAATGACGGTATCTAGCAACAAATTGATCTGGCTAACGGATACCCCAAACATAGCAGGGATCATTAAGGTTCGGATTTTCACCACGCCAGGATGATGCCATTGCCATTTCGGCTTGACTAACACACCCGCTTGTTTCAAAAACGGAATTTGAAACAAAAACTGGATCAAGCCGCCCAAAAACACCCCTGAAGCCATAATATACTCAGGCTGTGCGACATGAGGCGCTAGAATCAAAGCACAAGAGATAATCGCAATATTAAGAAATACCGGGGTAAATGCAGCAATGGCAAATTTACCCAAGGAATTTAAAATCGCCCCGCTCATGGCGACAAAAGTAATAAACCATAAGTACGGGAAAGTAATTTTGAGCAAGGTTGATGCTAAGGTATATTTTTCAGCATCTGGGCCACCTTGCCACCAATCCACAAACCAACCAAAGCCAAATAAGGCAATGATCACAGGCGAGCCTAACACACCAATTAGCGTGATCACCGTAACGATAGTACCCAGCGTCCCCGATACCGCGGCAATTAATTTACGTAATTCTGTTTCATCCTCTTTTTGCTGATATTCGGAGAAAACAGGCACAAATGCTTGCGCAAATGCTCCTTCTGCAAATAAACGCCGTAAAAAGTTGGGGATCTTATTGGCCATTAAAAATACGTCAGCAGCTGCACCTGCCCCTAAGATATTTGCGACCACCATATCTCTGATTAAACCCAAGATCCGTGAGATCAAGGTCATGGCACTGACGATTGCGCCCGATTTAAGTAGCTTTTTACTCAAGTATTGCCTCATTAGAACTGTTAGTGCAGCGCGAATGCTGCTAAAATCCGCCGACTAGTTTAACCGTGCTGCGGGTGAGATACCATGCAGTGGTGTTTAATTACACAAAAGGTTTGACAAAACACGTACAATAAGGCATATTCCACGGCCTTTAAATACACCCTGTTTAGACAGATTTTAGGAGTTAGAACTTGGCTAATATCAAGTCTGCTAAGAAACGCGCAATCCAAGCTGAGAAGAACCGCCAGCATAACGCTAGCCGTCGCTCCATGATGCGCACTTACATGAAAAAAGTTGTTGCCGCTATTGCAGAAGGCAATAAAGAAGCTGCACAAGAAGCATTCAAGAAGGTTCAACCTATCCTTGACCGCTACGCAACTAAAGGCCTAATCAGCAAAAACAAAGCTGCTCGTCATAAGAGCAACTTTAACGCGCAAATTAAAGCGCTTTAATTTTTGTTATTAAGCTAAGTATTTAAAAAAACCGACCTAGGTCGGTTTTTTTTTGCCTGCTAATCCTTGCCCTCACAAACCTACTTCTTAGCAGGACTCTCTAAACCTGAAAACAACGCTGAAAAGTTACTTTCGCACAAGCGCTTCACCGCCGGATGCTGGATCATCCGCTCGGCAAAAATCACGTAATATTCTTCTGTAATTTCATGAGTTTCTCCAATCAACTCAACATTACCTGAAGCCGTGATTTCATCACTATAAATGCTCGGCGCAACAAAAATCCCTTTATTATACTCACCAAATGCTTTCATTAAGGCGGCATCATCAAACTCACCAAGGATCTGTGGCGACACTCCTAACTCATCTAAATAGGTGATGAGCTTGCGACCGAGAGACGTTCTGCGACCAGGCATCAACAACTTACGCTCTTCTAAACAAGCGGGGAAAGGGGATGTGGGGACTGGCTTGTGGCAAAAGAAGCTGACACCACAGTATCCAATTTGCTTACTAAATAAGCCTGGGTTTTGGCTAGAGTCAACAGGACAATCGGATAAGATCATATCCAACTTATGCTGGCTTAACTTCTCCAGTAGCATTTCGTGGGTCGACTCATAGCAACACAAATGGATCGAACCATCATCGGGCACCACCGTCATTAGCACTCGACTAGCAAGACGTTTATATAATGCATCCGCTATCCCAACTTCAAATAATATATTTTTATCTTTGGTGTAGTTAACGATATCGATCATTTCATAGCTTAAAGTAAACATACGATCTGCATACTTAAATATCAGCTGCCCTAGATCAGTGGCCTCCAAATTACGGCCTTTACGGACAAATAATCGGCCGCCTAAACGCTGTTCAAGCTGACGAATTTGCCCGGTAACTGTTTGTGGTGTTAAAAAAAGCGCTTCAGCGGCTTTTGTCACCGAGCCTTTCTTTTGGGTCATCCAAAAATAATAAAGATGGTTGTAGTTAAGATGGGACATGGTTGTTCTCAGTAAAGAAACAATATTGTTCAGAGGTTAATATAAGTTGTAATAAAAAACACCTGCCACGCAAAGGAAGCAGGTGTTTTACGTTATAAAAAGCTAAATAGTGCTAATTCAGACTCAATTTAGATCTCTCAACTTGGCTATTTGACTCCTTAGCGAGGGAAAAATGCAATGTCAGATAACCTAATAAAGCCGCAATAGCAGAGCCAATTAAGATGGCTAAACGTGAAATATCCCCCAGCGCCGCAGCATCGGCGGAAAACGCTAATGAGGTAATAAAAATAGACATGGTAAAGCCAATACCGCACAAAATAGACACCGCGAATATTTGCATGAAATTAATCCCTTTTGGCAAACTCGCCCAGCCCATTTTCACGGCAAGGTAACTCATAGTGAACACGCCTAATGGCTTACCTATTAACAGCCCCAAAATAATGCCCATTGGTAATGGCTGCAATACCGCACTAAATGGAATGCCAGCAAGGGAAACACCCGCATTAGCAAAAGCAAATAACGGTAAAATCATAAAGCTACACCAAGGGTGAAGATTATGTTCAAGCTTAGACGCCATTGCCACACCATCACGATTGCGCAGCGGAATGGCGAAACCTAGCACCACACCGGCTAAGGTAGCATGAACACCGGACTTTAATACCGCCACCCATAACACTAAGCCCACCAGCATGTACAAACTCATGCGACGCTCACCACGCACACTCATCGCGAATAACAAAGCACAGCTTAGTGCTGCCACCAGTAGTGAGGTCAGGGATAAATCGGCGCTATAAAATAACGCGATAATCACGATAACACCAAGGTCATCGATAATGGCCAGCGCAAGTAAAAAAACCTTTAAACTTACCGGCACACGCTTACCGAACAGCGCCAGCACACCCAAAGCGAAAGCAATATCGGTTGCAGCAGGTATCGCCCAACCAGAACTCGCTACCGGATCGGAAAAGTTAAACAATAAAAACACAGCCGCAGGAACAAGCATGCCGCCAATCGCCGCAATAGCCGGTAACATGGCTTTTTCACGGGTCGATAAGTCCCCTTCAACTAACTCTCTCTTTACTTCTAAGCCGATGAGTAAGAAAAATATCGCCATCAGACCATCATTGATCCAAAGTAATAATGGCTTATCTATATCTAATGCCGCAATGCGCAGCTGCACCGGCATATCGAGAAAATCCTGATAAACAACGGTGAGAGGCGAATTTGCGATCAGTAAGGCGGTAAGGGCTGCAAAAATCAATATAATACCGGGTGCAGACTCTTGTTTGAAAAACTGCTTAAGTGCCATATGAAACAAATCCTATATAAGTGGATATAACGAGTTCCAGTCTACAAGGAAGTGAATAGCATAAAAAAATCACTTTTAATAACACAAACTATCGGATATACCGATAATTAAGAACACTTAGGCGCTTAGTGTTCGAAATGTTAACTAGCTATTAGCCAATTGAAAACACCGAACGTATTATTTTAAAAAACCAATTTTTACAGGGAAGTTAATAACAAGTGAACATTCTACTCGTTGATGATGAGCCCGATATTATTAATTGCTTAACAGATTGCTTGGAGCTACTCGGCCACCAAGTTGACGCAGCAGAAAGCGGCCAACAAGCATTAGCGACTATGTTACACCGAGTACCCGACCTGATTATTTCAGATATTCGCATGCCCGAAATGGACGGAATAAAATTAAAGCAAAGTATTCCAGATCATATCCCGTTTATTTTTATGAGTGGGCATTTAGATGATGAACGCGCACTGCAGAGCACAGGGATAAATTATCGGCACTTTTTAGTTAAACCTTTTAAATTGGCGCAACTAAAGGCGAGTTTAAAAGAGGTGAGTGACGACTGAGCTTACAGGCTCAGTCGTCCCAAGGGATAAAGTTACATCCCAGGCAAAGGAAAAGTATTATCATTTACCACTAGTTGGCCGTCTTTTAACGACCCCTTCAGCACTAACTCTTCACCGTTTTGCGCCAACACCCCAACCATCATGGCAACATTCAGTTGATCACCTATGCCTGGTATTTCAAGAAATTTATTAGACATACGTGCATTGGCTGAAGCAGAAATATAACCTAATGCAGCCTGTGGACCGCGCATTAGGATAGTCTTATCAATGGCTCCTGCCGGTAAATTAATGTTGATATCAGCATTAACGTCGCCCCAAGGGGTTTGCGATGTTAACTTGGATACAGAGACATTCGCTCCTTTTCCAACTAGATCAAATACCAACTGCTGTGCCAACGCCTCATCAATTTGTTCAGGGTTAGTCTGCAAGCGAGATAACTCAAGCAAAGCGGTTTCATCTAACCCTGTCACATTGAGCTCAAACGCAGTATTAGAAAATGCCAATAGCTCATCTCCCATCAACACATAGTTACCAACTGTGAGACCCAGTAGTGTGTCTAAGGTATTAGCTTGAGAGCCTTGTTTAAAAGCTGTCTGCATTGTAACTTGGGTAAAATCGGCATTAGCTTCATCGGTGCGTACTTCTGCTTCGGCTATCTTAAATAAGTAGTCATAAGTCATCAGGCTGGAACCGGCTATCTGAGCAAAATCACCATCAACCTTAAAGTCTTTAAACACAAAGCGCTCACCGTCTTGGCTACTAATATTCAACGACGCCAATTCAATTAATGACTGACCTGACATTTCGTTTAAATTCATGGAATAAGTCATGGTCACAGGCGTCATGGACACTGTGTTTCCGCCTTCAGTAAGATCAATTGGTGCTAGCTGAGCATCCCCTTGTAGCTGCCCCAGCAAATTGATCTCATCCTGCGCTGTAAAGGGAGCCGTTGTACCAAACAACTTTTGCACGACCTCTTTGCTGGTCTCGTCCGTTACTGATACTTTAGAATTGATAACCGCTTTATAAGGCCAGTGCTGGACATCGCCATCTACTAACAACACCCATTTCTGTTCGGCAATGTCGGGGTTCTCAAAGGTTAATTCGATCTGTGACTGCGCAGCTAAAAAGCCCTTATCGTAGTTCACTAGTTTTGCATTAACGCCATTATCTTGTTGATTCGTTTGTTCGATTAATGCAGTTACTTGCTGCTGGGTGTACTCGCCAACATAGTAAACGCTACCAGCGCCAGCGGCTGCTAAAACAGCAACTGCGATCAGGGTCTTTTTCATGTTTAACCTTATTTAAGAAAATTAACGTCGCAGAGGCTAGCAAAACAACTCAATGAATCCTAGTCTCAAACCATCAGAATGCATTAAGCATCAAAATTTTATAATGAATACATCTCAATTGAAGCGTACTCCAACAAAATTTAAGCCCTGAATACCAACAAAAGAGCAACTAACATGGGTTAACATAAATAGAAAATAGTGAAAAACTTAGCGACAAAAACCAAGCGCCCATCTAAAACACAATTTTTTTTATCAATTTCAAATTTTTACTGTAACCTTATATTTTATTTAGATTCTATTTAAAGGAGCATTCTATGGCCGGAAAGAAAATGGCCTGGCTACACAGCCCTATAACAGGGGGAGCACTATTAGTTGCCGCCACTTTAGCCGCCTTGCTTTGGGCAAACTTAGCCCCTGAGCATTATCATCACTTTTGGCATGCAACAATTTGGCAAGTAGGCGCAGGCACTAAAGATGTACACAGCATTAACCTACATGCCATTGCCAACGAATTCTTAATGGCAATATTTTTCTTTTTTATCGGCTTAGAGATCAAGCGTGAGTTATTGGATGGTGAGCTGTCTTCGGTGAAAAAAGCCGCGTTACCCGTTGTTGCTGCGCTAGGTGGTGTTATTCTTCCTGTGGTTATTTATTTTGCCTTTAATGGCGGCACTGATACTGCACGCGGCTGGGGCGTGCCTATGGCAACCGATATCGCCTTCGCCTTAGGCGTGCTCGCTTTAGTTGGCAGCAGGGCTCCGTTGGCATTAAAAGTCTTCTTATCAGCACTGGCAATTGGTGATGATTTAATGGCTGTACTGGTTATTGCCATTTTTTATACTTCCGAGATTAACTTCAGTGAATTGCTTTACGGCATTATAGGCTTAGCCATTCTTGGTGCGGCCAACCGTTTCGGTGTACGCAAACTTTGGATTTACTATGTTGCGGGCTTAGGTATTGTTTGGATGGGCTTTTTAGCTTCTGGTGTACACGCTACCATTGCTGGAGTCGCGGTTGCATTCACCGTACCATCACGCCGTGGTATGGCGATGAATGACTACTTAGAAAAATTAAAGCACCTCATGCATAGCTTAGAGGCCGACCGTCACGATAAGGCTGACGTACTTAGCAAGCACGCTATAAAAACATTAAGAAAAATTAAACACTTAAGTTACGAAGCATCCAATCCGTTACAATTGAAAGAGAAAGCATTACACCCTATTGCGACCCTCTTCATTGTCCCAGTGTTTGCACTAGGCAATGCGGGTATTCCAATTAACCAAGAAATCATGTCGCAGTTATTAAGCCCTATTGCTTTAGGGGTCGGGCTCGGCTTGTTAGTCGGTAAACCTTTAGGTATTTACTTATTCACTCGAGCACTGGTTGCCTTAGGAATCGGTGCTCTACCGGAAGGGATCACTTGGCGCCATATTATCGGTGCAGGCTTTCTCGCTGGTATGGGCTTTACCATGTCGATATTCATTACCGACCTTGCATTCATTGCTGAAGTTAATCAGTTAACGTCAAAAATGGCGGTACTTATTGCCTCCGTTATTTCAGGTGTGATTGGCTATATTTTACTGACACAAACTCCAAAAGTGACAGAAAAGTAAATGGAATAAGAAGCACAACCCGATAAAAAGCGCGGAAGGCCGCGCTTTTTTTGTTTGTTAATATCGTTTTCTAAGTCCTAATCCAGCTAAAACAAGCAAGCTCAACCAAGACAGACTGCCACCACTCGAAGATGAGGTTGGAGTGACAGTAGGAGTAGGGAGTGGCGGGGCAACGGTCGGAACAGGAGTCGGTTCAGGTGACACAGGGGCGACAGTAAGTACAATCTTTGACGAAATAAAGTCATTAGAGCCATCATTGTCTAAATCTTCATTCAACCGAGCAATCACTTGATAAGTAAAGCGATTCGACGTTGAGCCAGGGGCAAGATAAGGATAATAAAGTAAAGGAATAGACAAATGAGTATGAGGTAAAATCTGTGTATCAAACTCACCATATTGCACCATTAAGCCCTCATTTGATGTAATGATATCTGCCAGACTAACCACTTGCGATGAATCATTATGTAGCGTAATGCTAAAGGGATATTCCTCAAGCGAAGGCACTTCATCCACCACTTTATCCGCCAACCAAACCTGACTTAAGTTAGCTTGCCGCCAAGTACTAAAGTAGCTGATATCGCTATAACCACCAGGGATATTTTCTTCACCACACGCTTGCCCATAACCAGCACTCACAAGTCCCACTTGCTGCCATTGTCCTTGATTAAATGCAACGAGCGGCCCACCACTATCACCAAAACAAGCATCTCGGTTAAGCCTACCACCCGCACAAATAACCCCATCAGGTAAATTTAGTCCACTGCAATCAGCATAAGGCACGTCAACTTGATTGAGCTGTGGACCATATTCATCGCCCGCTGGATTGATTGCCCCCCAGCCAATGACACGGAACAGGCTTTGATAAGGAATATTTGCGAAATCAAGAGGTTTGATTAGTTGAACCGGCGTCGCTGTACTTGCTCGTTCAAGATGAATTAAGGCAATATCGTTGGATAGATCTACGGGACTAAAACTAGGGTGGGTAAATATTTTATCGGCGCGTAGCAACTCACCTTGCTGACTTAAATTTGTGATCCCCAAGCGCGCATGCAACTGGCCGCTGTAACTGGCATCAGCCACACAATGGGCTGCCGTTAACACCCATTGCGGCGCAATTAACGAGCCTCCACAAACATGAAAAAATTCCTGATTATATTCAACCTGCAGGCTCACCATCCAAGGTACAACTTGATTCACAGCAGTACCGCCGACAATCCGTGGGGCAATTTCAATAGGACTCGTTTGAGCGAAAACAGGGGGCGATAAAACTAACACAGAACCAATCAGAAACCATTTCATATTGAGCACTCCATCAATGAATTCAGTGACTTTAACAAAGAGTCAACTAAAACGATACGAGAGAAACAGGAGGAGAGCTTACTGAGGAGAAAAAATCTGCCGGCAAACGTTAGGGCTATCAAAACATCGATATTGCCGGCAGTAAAAAACGCTATATCTATATATCAAGATTAAAGTCCGTCCTAGCCAGTAATTACCTGATGCATAGAAGATACACTCGCTAAGCTTAACCGGAGCTTAACCAGTTCGTCCTACAGCAATATAAAAGCTTAAATTTCCAGTACGCAAACCTCATTCAAGTCAGGCAGCTTACCCGGTGACTTTTTTCCAATAAGAATGTAAAGGATTTTCGCATGGGCCATAAAATGAATGGACTGCCTCGCCCCTCTTTAGTCGAAACAGCCATTAACTCCGTAATTTTTTGAGCGTCTAACGATGTTTTCTTAGACGAATATCTGCCGCAAGGATGCAGCGGTTAAGCCATCAACAGCTTTTGAGGGATGATTTCACAGCGTTTCGTATAGAAAATTCCACTGTGTTCGCTTGGTTGATTGTATTTTGTACATTCATGCGCTCGCCCTTCATCAGTTATAATGCTCAAGCTCTCCTGCAACCTTAATCACAATCGCAATAGATAAAACACAGCCATGAACGAGTTAGCCTATACTTCAGAGTGTTAAAAAGAAGGAACCTTGCAGACGAGGCCATATGGGATCTATCAGCGATGCGGAATTGCTCATCTTAGAGCAGAAATTACATAGTTTTCAGGATGTCCGCCAACTGTGCGAGTGTTTATTTGAATTTATTTTCAAACGTACCGAAGCCATTAACGCCTACCTGTTAGCACAGGAGCAAAATTTTGAAATAATTAGCCAGCAAAAAAAGTCGCACCCTGCTCGACATGAAAGTATAACTCTTGAACAAGCTGAACTTGAGGTGCCAGAAGAGGTGTTATGGTTGTTTTTTCAACGAGGAAGCCAGCTTACTCCTTTTTATAATTACGAACAAATACCAGAACTCATTTTAGAAAAGCATAAGTACGCCGACTTTGCGCGATTCTACGGGGTGAACCTACTGCAAATTCATCAAGAGCAGCTATTGCTGCTAGTTGAACTTCCACAATCAGCCAACGCACCAGCCAGCTGCAAAGGCGATTCCAACCTTCTCAATATATTGCATCAAACTGCATTGGCTATGCAGGGGTTTGAACTAAAGCAAAAAATTTTTCAGCAAACATTTGAGCGAGATAAGAAAGAGGGCTTTTTAAAAGATGAAATAAGTCGACAAAAAGTTTTTATCGAGCATATGAATAAATTACAGCAAGTAAATTTAAAGCTAAGTAGCTGTTTAGATTTAGATAGCTTGTACCTTAACGCTGTCACCAGTATACGAGAAGAGCTTGGCTTTGACCGAGCGAGTTTGTTTTTAATTGATCATTCAACACAGTCAATGTCCGGCACTTATGGCACAGATACGAGAGGAGTTACCACTGATGAATATCAAGCAAATTTTAAACTCTCAACCTTAGCTCCGATATTTTTCGAGGCCTTGAGTAACCCTAAACAAAACCTAGTCATACTAGAAAACGCCCCCCTTTATACCCTTAAGGATATTGTCGGACAAGGTTGGAATGCAATGTTGATTTTACGCGATGGAGAGCAAGCGATTGGCTGGCTTGCCATCGATAATTTAATTAACAAAGCACCTTTACATGAATATCAAAAAAAGCTGCTGCAGCACTATGGCGCAGCCTTATCTCAACAGCTCATTCGTCGGCGCAGTGAAAGTGATTTGATTTTTCTCAACAATGCTATTTCTGAAATGTCTGATGCCAGTAGTGTACTAGACGTATGCCACATCGCTGTTAAATTAGCCCGCACTAAAATGAATTTAGACCGAGTGGCGATTATGCTCAGCAACAGTGACAACACTAAGCTAACCGGAACATATGGTACTGACATGACTGGAAAAGTTGTGGATGAGTCTTACTATGAATCGGCCAAGCCTGATACTGAAATAATGCGTTTGGCAACCACCTCTGGAAAAAATTACTGCTTTATGGACCCAGCGCCGCTTTATCAAGATGCAAAAATAATTGGCTATGGCTGGAATATGGTGGTGTGTCTACGCAGTAAAGACGCCATCATGGGATACCTGTTCGCCGATAACTTTACCCACCGTCGCGTATTAAATTCAGGACAAAAAGAATTGATCCGTTTATTCGGTCTTAACGTGGCACAAATGATCTCAAAACGCCGCGCTGAGGAACAAGTGATTGCGTTTAATATTGAACTTGAAGCAAAGGTCGCGCAACGCACCTATGAGCTAGAAACCCTCAATAAAAAGCTAGAAACCCTATCCACAGAAGATCCCCTCACCGGATTGCATAACCGACGTAGCTTTGAACAAACGTTAGAAAATGAATGGAGCCGCATGACAAGGCTTAAAAAGCCTCTATGCGCAATCATGCTAGACGTTGATTTTTTCAAAAATTATAACGATTTATACGGCCATCTAAGTGGTGATGCATGTTTGAAAGACGTTGCCGATTCACTAAAGAAAGTGTGCCACCGGGCAACAGACTGCTGCGCTCGTTTTGGCGGCGAAGAGTTTATTGTCTTATCGCCCGACACCAACGCAGAGCAAGGCCAAGTGATGGCAAAGAAAATTCAGCAGACGATCCGCGATTTAAAACTGCCTCATAAGGAATCAAAGGTTAAGCCCTATTTAACTGTATCGATTGGCGTTGCCGCATTAACGCCAACGCCTGAAATCAGTACGAAACAACTTATCGAACAAGCGGATAAAGCCATGTATAAAGCTAAAAGCGCAGGGCGAAATCAAATAGTACTGGCCCCATCAGGTTAACTTTACTAACGGCTTCAGGGGGCGGTTTTCGCCAATCATGAAACAATCAGAACAATGATGATTGCTAATAGCACCTTACTCAAGTCGCTATTATGATTATTAATACTTAAAGCTCTTCTAATTGCTGTTCAGCCAGAGATAGCTCCAAAGTAGCTTTAAGGAGTTTGAACAACAAAATAGCGGCATCTATCTCTTCTTTTCGATTGGTTAAGCTTTCTATATTTAAACCCAATGGAATCCCCAATGGTAAGCAAGCAGATAGAATTTGCTGTAGGTTATTGTGACAAATTTTGATCGACTCAGCCAATGGATTATCTGCAGCTAAAATGCGCAAACTTGTCGCTTCAGGCACTGAAATGCCAAGCCATTCGATAAATTCTAACGTTTTAGCACTACCGCAAGGGGAAAAAGTTAAAATAATACGCGCGGGCTGTTTCCCTTGCTGCTGGCATTCATGGGCGTATCGCGTCAACAAATCGATGGTAGCCTGGGCATCATAAACTGCTTGGGAAATGAAAAACTCACAGCCTTGTTCACCTTTGGTTAACAAACGTAAATGCTCATCGCCTTTTTTAGCGTGGCGCTCTGCAATCGTCACGCCACCCAATTGGAAGTCTAAAGAGTTATTGGCCAGCACTTGATAAGCACCTGCCAAAGGCAGTTTAATATCACCCTCAGAAGAAGGACTTCCCACCAGCACTAAATCCCGAATAGAAAAATCTTGCCAAGCCTGCTCTAACCACGCAGAAAAATCAGCCTCATCACGTTGCGATACGCTTTTATAGGTAATCACTTCACGACCAGATTGCTCTCGTAATAATTGGCTATACATACGGGGATCATGAGTTGATTTAAACGGAAATGGCCGTGGCTTATCAATCCGCGAGGTTTCATCTTGTATGTCGTAGACGATCAAACCGTCGAACTCAATCTCATCGAGTCTCGCCAACAACTTTGCGGCAATAGTGCTGACTTGATCAAGCTCAGTATTTTCTTTCGGTGGCGTCGTGCCAATAAAGTAAACACCGCGGCTAAGCTCGGTAAATTTCTGTTTTAACGTTGATTCCATAACAAGGCTCCTGAAAATACTGACAGAATTGTCGCACACTCACAGGATAAATCTCAAACTTGTGCAAATATATTTCTAATTTGTATTTGCTCAATAAGAGTTTTGGTTCCACAATTAACTTGAGATATGCAAAAGCTTCCCATCGCATATCGGATCTGGCAGAGCCACAAGGCCAGCCAGTTGTTAGTAAAGTGCTAATAATGAAACAAACGTAATATCGAAAGTGTTATAGCGAAACATAAAAGTGAAAAAGCAATAGAAAGCAACACCAGTGTTAGTAACTGAGTAACAAGTAAAACTTAATACCTAGTTAACAACAGAGGAGCCAGTGTAAACGTATCTATTATGAACACAGCTGATGCCACCAGTTAAGCGTTTGACAAAAGTAAAAAGTGATAAAAAAGCATCAGCATCGGGTGTTTTGCCCCAAGATAGAGAACAACCCTTGCGGCATTGAGAATAATAGAGCCGAATAGTAACTTTTATTAAATAGTAGCTTTATGAACATTGCGTTAAAAAATGCCTTCTTCCGGCAGATTAAAGTGATTGACTCAGTGCAGACCATCGCCAAGTAGTCCACTTACACTAGGCCATGTAGCGCCCCCATCAAAGGAAGAAGGCTTTCTAACCCTTCCAGAGTAGATCACCATTTACAGCGTTTGTTAATACCTTTTGATCCTGTTAACAAATAATGTAACAAAGCAGTCAAAAACAAGATCCATGATCACACCTCTCCTCATTGTGATTTGCGCTTTCTTCCCTACAAGGTAACTATTAACTCATGGATTAGTAGTTTTATTGTCTAACTTATTAGGCTATTGCAGGTCATTATGCGAAGCATCACCGGAACCTTACTTGGCTTGTTTGCTTTGTCCAGCGGAAAAGCAACTGCCACACAAATGCTCGGGCAAGACGTCGCGCAAGCGCAACTCGAGCTCAGAGCATTTCATCACGAGCAGGCGTTGTTTTTCGCTAACCGTGCAATCCAAGCGGGTGAATACATGGCGCAGTTGGCGGGATTAAACATCAAAGCGATGGCCTATATGGATTTAAATGATGTAAATAGTGCAGATCTAGCCATTACTGAATTAGCTGTGGCCAACCAGTTGAGTTATCTAGAGCAAAAAGCGCAGCTACAAGAATTGTATGCTGAATTTAATGAAATTCGACTAGGCCATTTGGCTGCCTAGTCGTAGTGAGTGACGGTTAATCTAACAAATCTGATATTTTTTGCTGCAGCTCAGCAACGGTTTGTTTCAATACCGCCACTTCTGATTCCAACTGCTCCAATCGGCTATTATCATTGCCCAGATTTTCACTTGCTACACTCGCCACCGTCAATTCAGCCTCATTAACTTCACTAAACAAATGCACATAGCGACTCTCACGCTTACCGGCTTGTCTTGCTAGCTTTTTCACTAACGGTGTTGCGCGCTGTGACATTGCATCTAAACAAGCTTCAACCTCAGTAACATCCGCAAACTCATGTAGTCGCTGGGTGCGCGTTCTTAGCTCACCCGGTGTTTGCGGACCGCGCAAGAACAACACGCCTATGATCGCCAATTCGGCATCCGATAGCTTTAATTCACCAAATTCAGTGTTACAAAAACGATGAGCATACTTATTAACTCGACTACCAAAACCTGACTCTACCGTCACCAAGCGCTTTTTATTAAGCTCATCTAAGGTATTTTGCAGGTCGTTATCGCTCATTGCTAACACCGGATCACGATTGCTTTTTTGATTACAGGCACTTAACAAACCATTGGACGTTAACGGATAATAATCCGGTGTGGTAACCGCCTTTTCAAATAAACATCCCAGCACTCGGGTTTCAAATAAACTCAGATTTTGTTCCATCGAAGATTCCTTCTAACTAGCAATAATACGAATGCGACTGTTCACACCTTCGTCAGCAAAGCGTTGATTTACCAATGCCACCCCTTCCATAAAGCCCATCAACACTTCAGGACAATTGTTGATGACCATTTCAACGCCTGACAACATGATGGTGAGATGCTCATCACCACTTAGGTAAATACCCGTTAGTTCGTCGTCATCCTCAATCATATTGATCATCGCATTAGTCCATGACTCCATGTCATGGTCATAAAAGCCTGTGAATTTAAACACATGGAAGCTTTCGCCATGAAAGTCTTGCCAACCATACACAGTGGATAAATCTAAATATACTTTCATTATTACTCCGATTATTTAGCGGCTAATCGCTCGATTAACCCGCTCGCTCGCTGCGTTTTTTGTCGCACCGCTTGATTTAATATATGCACAGGGGCAAACAAACTTAATTTCTTTTTCGCTCGAGTAATGCCAGTGTAAACCAGTTCTCGGGTTAATACTGGATTCATCGCTTCAGGCAGCATCATCACTGTATGATCAAACTCTGACCCCTGGCTTTTATGCACTGTCATCGCAAACACGGTTTGATGAGTAGGTAAACGACTCGGTAAAAAGTGATGCACTTTACCATCGGCCAGTTCAAAGTAAATCCGCTTATCTCCCGACTCATTGGCTAAACACACACCAATATCGCCATTAAATAAACCCGCTTGGTGATCGTTTTGACTGATCATCACCGGCCGCCCGATATACCAAGGCCCATTATCTTGATTAAGGCTGATTAGATTTTTCTCACTCAGCCAGTTCTCAACCTGTTCGTTTAATCCTGCTACACCATAAGCTCCTTCACGTAGCGCCACCAGCAGTTTAAATCGGTTAAATGATTCAAGAATTTGCCGTACATGTTCATCAAAGCGGGCTCCTGTTGCTGATGTTTGTTTTAACAGCTCTAGATAACAGCCGTAACCTGCTAGTACCATGGCTTTGAGCTGTTCTTGTTGGTCGAGGGCGAATAACTCAATATCAGCAAACTTATCCCACAATGGCGGAATCTGCTCCGCTCGGCCCTCGTTGACCGCTCTGGCTAAAAAGCCAATGCCCGAGTTTTCATTAAATCGGTAACTTTTTTGCAGTTGACAAATATTATCCGCCATTACACAAGGCGCCGCGCTCACCTTATGGTGATGAACTAAATCAAAACCAGTGAGCTGCGCCAATTGCTCAGCGCGCCCTTGGCTGTAACCTTGTTCTACGAAGCTACAAATATCGCCTAATACCGAGCCAGCCTCAACGGAGGCCAATTGATCCTTATCGCCCAGGAGAATGAGCTTGGCGGATTTCGGCAACGCCGCCAATAGCCTTGCCATTAAGGAAAGATCCACCATTGATGCTTCGTCGACCACTAACACATCTAAATGCAGCAGGTTTTCTTGATGATGCCTGAATTCATTGCGCCCCGGGATCACGCCAAGCAATCTATGTATGGTCGAGGCTTGTACTGGAATTCCTTGTTTAACTTGTTCAGATAATTTTAACGACGCCAGCGCGCCGCCAATGGAAGCGGTTAAACGCGCCGCCGCCTTTCCGGTTGGCGCTACTAAGCGAATATCTAAGCTTTGTTCTTGCTGTTGGGCCTGCATAATAAGCAAGGCTAATAATTTGGTGACTGTGGTGGTTTTACCCGTGCCGGGGCCACCGGATATCACTGAAATGGGCGATGTTGCCGCCACCGCCGCCGCGACTTTTTGCCAGTTAATCTCATTGCTATTGCCACGTTCAGCAAATAACTCAGCTAAAGCAGATGTTAATGTTGCACTATTGCTAATGTTTGCAGGTACCGCTAAACGTTGGCTGACTTGCTGTTCAAACTGCTGGTAACGAGATAGATAAACCCGGCCTAATTCAAACTGCATCGGCCGCCCATCACCGACAACCTGACTGGCCGCTAAATGCTGTGGCCAACTGGCGCGTGGTGGCAGTGCTAATTTATCGAGTTCATAGCCTTGCAGCGGTCCGCCCGAGGCAAAGAGTTTATCGATGTGCGCTACGTCGAAACAAACGTGACCTTGCCCTAATTCATAGCTAGCAAATGCAGCACAGAATGTTGCTAAAGCTTGGGTATCGTCATCATCTTGCTGACTCAGTTCATTAATCAACTGCGCAAAGTAGTAATCTAAAGGGCGAATTTTATTGACGCGATGCAGTTCGTTAAGTAGGGCTAGCATAGCACTTCCTCCCCGGCGAACAGCTGATCAAGGGCATTAATAAAGTTAACATCCGGTTTAGTAAAAAACACACCATCACCACCAGGCTGCATACCGCGTAAAAATAAGTAATAAACGCCGCCAAAGTGCTGAGCATAATCATAATTAGGTATACGCTGCCTTAAGAACCGATGCAAAGCCAAGCTGTACAGCTGATACTGAAAATCATAGCGGTGCGCTATCATGCCCTGCGCCATCGCCTGCTGATGATAATCACTGAGCTGATTACCCAAATGATTCGACTTGTAATCTAAGACGTAATACTTGCCTTGGTGCTCAAAGGTTAAATCGATAAAACCCTTTAACATGCCCTGAACTTGGTTAAACTTCAACGCCCCTGCCTGCTGTGATAGCGGATCAAAGCGCAGCAGTAATTGATTTAGGGGCGACGCGGAAATAGCGGCTATGGGTAAATAAAACTCCATCTCAACCAGCTTTTTATCTTGCGTGAGATCGGCCAAAGCAAAACCTTGGCCTAAGTCTTTCGCCAATACTTGCTCTACCCACTCAACTAATACATCCAGCCATTCCACTTCATAACCTTCTTGCTCTAACTGCTGCAAAATTAACTCAGTTAAGCTTTGGCGGTCTGCGTTAGCAAAATCAATATTTTCAAACAAGGTATGTAGAAAAGTACCGGCACGTGCGCCTTTGTAAAAGCTAAACACATTCTTCCCTTCTTCGGCTTCCACTTCTACCGCGACGGGTAACTCTTCCTTACGAGGTAACGGCGCATGCTCATGCAATCGGGATAACGCAGAATAGCTAGTGACCCACCAGTTGGTTTCGATGGTGCCATTAAAAATAGCTGACGCAATGCGCGCTTGTGAGTCTTTAACCTCTTCATATAAGGGCTCAGGGATATCATCTGGCGCACTAATGGCAATATCGGGACAACGCTGAGCTAATTCTGTTAACTGTTGCTTTAAGCCAGCTAAGTCCATTTCTTGCCCTTGCTGAATCAAGTAGCCAATAGCAGATTGATGTAAGTCGGAAATAGGGCTTTTACCAATGCGCGACTTCAGCGGCGCTAAGCCAAGGTAGCAAGCATGCACACTGCGAGTGAGAGCCACGTAAAGCAAGCGTAAATCTTCCGCTAAGCGCTCTTTATCGGCCGCTACAATATGCTCAGGTGCGCGACTTAAGTCGATATACTGTTGCCCAGTTGCCTCGTCGTGATATAAAGCGGTGGTTTCGGCGCGAAAATTACAGACAAAGGGCAGGAAAACAAAATCGTATTCCAAGCCTTTTGATTTATGGATAGTGACTATCTGCACTAGATTTTGATCACTTTCCAAGCGTAATTGTTGCTCATCAGCATTGCCATTGGCGTTGTTAATTTGCTCCATATACCAACGCACTAAGGCAAATTGACCTTCTAACTCAAAGCTGGCTTGTTGTAGTAACTCGGCTAAGTGCAGTAAATCAGTCAGCTCACGCTCGCCATTTAATTCACCCAGTAAACGCGCGCAGATCCCTTGCTGTGATAACAACTCGCGGATCATCACCAACACGCCCTGCTTTTGCCAGCGAGTATGATAATCGACAAATTCGGCTATCTTTTGCTCCCACGCGTTTTCGTCTTCGAACAGCTCATTTAAAGCAATCGCACTGTAGTTAAATAATGACGTAGTTAACGCGGCACGTAACAAACGATCATCGGTTGGTGTTAAACACGCAGCCAGCACGCGATACAGATCAACGCCTTGGGGAGTGGCAAAAACACTGTCTCGATTCGATAAATAGACGCTTTTTATGCCCTGATCTGACAGCGCCTGTTTTACCCGAGCCGCTTCTCGCCCAGTGCGAACCAGCACCGCAATAGAGCCGGCATTAATTGCCTTGGTCTTGCCATTAGCATCTTTAATGTAGTTACGTCCCTGCTGCGACGCACGCAATAAGCGGTTAATTTGATTGGCGCAGGTCAGCGCCATTTGGTTTTGGTAATCGTGCTTATTAAGCAAACCCGCTTCAGGCTCGCTAAGCCAAATATTTAAGGCGGGCGGTGTCTGTTCATCAAATAGCCATTGCTTAGCAGGCTTACCTTCGGGGTAACTCACCCCTTGAAAGCTAATATCTTGATCGTAGATAAACGGCTTATTGGCATGGAGAAACACCTGGTTCACGCCATTGATCATACTGGCCGATGAACGATAGTTGTAACCTAAGGTGTAATGATCGCTAATCTCGCGGCGCGCTTGAATATAAGTAAAAATATCCGCGCCACGAAAGCCATAAATCGCCTGTTTCGGATCGCCAATCATAAACCAGCCAGCATCAGTGCTCGCGCCATAAATATGATGAAATATTTGGTATTGGATTGGGTCCGTATCTTGAAATTCATCGATCATCGCCACCGGGTAAGCCTGACCAATACTCTCAGCCAATAATTGACCACTTGGGCTAGCCAATGCGGCGCCAAGGTTTAACAGTAAGTCATCAAAACTCAGTTCATTGGTTTGCTGCTTAGCTTGGGATAAGCGCGCTTTAACCCATTTTAGCCCCTGCTGCAGAGCATGCTCTTTAATGGATAAAGGCGCACTTAACAGCTCTTCTATGAATGTAAATACCGGATGCTCTGGCGCTGCGCCTTTGTCGGTTTTATTAAACAATTCGGCTTGGCTAAATTTACTAAGCTTATCGCTAACCTGATAATCGATAGTGTCTTGCTGCGCCCAATCCGTAACAGCCACAAACCAGTTCGGCAGGTTCTTTTTACTGTAACTGCGTTTACTGACACCTGAGTCACTAATGATATCTAAAATGTCACTGCCAGCCTCAAGCCACGCGGCCTTTACTTGCTTAATTTGGCTAATAATTTGTTGGTGCTTTTCTGCCAAACTGGCATCGGTTAGCGGCGGCAAGACCGTCAGGTTTGGCTTACTCAGCAAGTTTTGTAAATCACCTTGCAGCGCACTGGGATCGGGCCAAATACTATAAATAACTTGGCTAAGCTCAACATCAAGGGGATAAAAATGAATGCGCCAATAGTCTACGACCGCCAAATACAGTAGATGACTTTGGTCTTGAATTAATTCCGCTTCAAACAGTGCGCCTGATTCAAACGCATGTTGTTTCAGCATCCGCTGACAAAAACCATGAATGGTATACACCGCCGCTTCATCCATCTGCCGCTCGGCATCTTGCAATGCTTGGGCGGCGCGCTGATAGTCAGGAATATCCCTTAATAACGCTTGTCCGACCGGATCATGATCAGGTGCGATGCCATCGATAAAAAACTGCCGCTGCTGGCGAATACGTTGGCGAATACGATCTCTTAATTCAGCGGTTGCGGCTTCGGTAAAGGTCACCACCAATATTTGATCTATGGTCAAAGGTGCATTGCGACGAGCAGCCTCATCACCATGACCTAATAACAAGCGTAATACCAAGCTGGCGATAGTGTAAGTTTTACCCGTGCCAGCTGAGGCTTCAATTAACCGCGGGCCATGTAAGGGAAAAGTAATTGCATCAAGCTGTTGCGCCATAAAAGAGGATCACCGAACTAAGAGCATTAAGATGGCTTAAGTATACCGAATCAAGCTAAAAAAGCTTGCTTACAGCCAACCGAAAGCGTGATTTTACCTTGTGTGCTTTTGGCTCCACGAGTAGAGTATTTATATCTTTATTCATATAGTTAACGAAAATGAAAGCGTTAAATTTTGAGAAACACCCCGGTCGTGTAATCCTTTTACTGGCACTTTGCCTATCGACTTATACCAGCTACTCGTTAATTTCCCCCTATATTGAACCAGTGATCATCGCTTTGATTTTTACCATGCTATGCCACCCACTGCATAACTGGATTAATAACAAGCTCAAACATCGAGAAAATGTCGCGGCTGCGCTGACCTGCACATTAATCACTTGCGTGATCTTATTGCCGATGTTTTTCATCTTTTTAGCCATTTTAAATCAAGCTGCCAGCTACTCTAAAAGCGTGTTAGCTTGGATACAGGCGGGCGGCATCGAGCAACTGATTGCTCATCCGTGGGTGAGCCAAGTACTGCTGCTCGCAAGAGAATGGTTGCCTGTTGATGTATTCGACAGCGCAAAGATTAATCAAGACTTAATGGCGTTAGCTTCAAGCTCAGGTAAACAAGCGTTATCGCTGAGTGCGCAATTTGCTGGCAGTATTTCTAGCTTTATTTTTAGCTTTGTACTAATGCTATTTGTACTGTTTTTTACCTTGCGTGATTATCACAAACTAACCGAGTTTTTACGCCATGCGATTCCATTGTCTCGTAGCCAAGAGGATAGCTTGATCCAGGAAATTCAAATGGTGTCTAAATCGGCATTACTCGGTTCATTTCTTACCGCATTATGCCAAGGCATTGTTGGTGGCATTGGCTTTTGGATTGTTGGGATTCCAGGTCTATTCTGGGGGACTATTATGGCCTTTGCTTCACTGATTCCGGTGGTCGGCACCGCGCTAATTTGGATGCCTGCTGCACTATTTTTACTGTTGACTGGTGAATGGCAATGGGCCGCCTTTTTAGCGGTGTGGGGAGTACTGGTGGTAGGCTCTATCGATAACTTTTTACGGCCAGTATTGATGAATAACATTTCATCAATGAACACTTTAGTTATCTTTCTGTCCCTAATGGGCGGGATCCACGCCTTTGGCTTAATGGGGCTAATTTACGGACCTATCATTATTGCCACTACTTTTGTCTTATTCCACTTGTATGAAACGGAATTTAAAGAATTCTTAAATTACCAAGATAAGCATTAGTTAACCCGAATCATATACCCAAGTAACCTCAAGATGCTTGTTCAGCGAGAATTTTTAGGCTGTTAGGCGCGACGCTGATTTGAGACATAGTAATTCTACGTTGAAAATCAGCAACAAAGCATAACAGCCTACAAAACTCGCCCTTTGGGAGCCGCTCATTATGCCCATTTTTTCGTTAACAAGCCTCGAAAGGGTTGACAATTCCTTAGTCTTTTTGCCTCAAACTGAACAGAATAAGCAGCTCTGAATCCTGCATCTTGAGGTGTCTTGGCTATAGATAAAGGAAAGAGTATATTTTCCCTGCAAAACGCTGTGAATATATCCCTATACGCTTTGCGTTTTCATCCCTGAAAACGAAATTTGCCGGAAAAAAATACTCTATCCAGCGGTAGAAATATTAACCAGAATTGAGGTTATACAGTGCTGGAGGTTGGATGATCCTGGCAGGGTAATGGTTCGAAACTTCATCAGCATGGAAGCTGATGCAGAGCCCACACGGATGTGTTCACGGCGATTTCGAAATATTATCCTGCCAGATTGAGGCGTACACCAAGAATTCCATTAAGGTTCAAAAGGACTAATGTTGGCCATTAACGGGCCAAACAACACTGCACTGTTGGCGGTAAAGTCATCCCATACTAAGTTAAGATCTTGGTAACAACGCGCAATATAAGGGTCTTGTCCCTCACCTTGTGCAACAAAGTTACCCTCAAAACGCTTTAACGCTTGCTCCTTCGCTTTCATTGCCAACGCATCATCAAAACTGTTTTGCACAATATGCGTTGGCTCTTTTTCACAAATTTTAGCCGCCCATTCATAAGCACTGTTAGGAAACAAAGGCAGCGGTTGAGTTTGGCCCTTAAGATATAGACCAACTAACTCGGTGAGTTTTTGCTTGGCATATTCCTGCTCTAACGAATTAAACTCCACACCTTGCACTTTGCCTAATAAGTAACTGGCGCGCGCGGGATAACCCATGGCGCAATATGCTAAGTGTAAAATCCAATGTTGTAGCAAATCTTTACCGTTTAAGCCGCCAGCCTTAAAACTCACTAGGCCTGCGCCATAATGGTTTTTTAACCAGCCGACTAAATTTACCGCTATATCAACGCCGTCTTCCTCATAACAAGAAACGCAACGTAATTCGCAGGCTAAATCCTCATGCTTATGCTCAAGTAAAGGTTGTAGCTGCTGCGCTAAGGTCTTCACTTCATCCACTTGGCGCTGAAACGCCATTAGGCCAAACTGCCCTTGAGGCAGAACACCTTGAGCTTGGACTTCTTCAAATAAAGCGTGAGTGTCTTGGGATGCTAGCTGCTTAATTAAGATCTGGTTACCCAGCAAGTAATTATCTAAACCATTAAGACTAAAGGGCTCATGATCAAACTGTCCGCCCTCTTCTAATGGCAACCACACCTTCAAGGTTTGGTTCATAAAACTCTGACATGGGTGACGAAAAAAGCGGATTAATTGCTGTAAATCCAGCTCTATAGGCTGACTCAACTCCGCGTCAGCAGTCGGCAAGATTTGGCTTAACACCTTACCGTTTTCAACTTCAACAAAACTAAGCTTTTGCTGCCGCTCGCCATCAAACCACCACTGCTGAGCAAAGGTAGTGTAATCACCATTAAAGTAACGCGGGCTAAAAGGTTGTAACGGATATTCAGTCATTAACTGCTTACGCCAATCATCGCTTTCATACTGGAAACCTTGCTCACAGTAATCCAATAACTCACTGACCAGCACCGAAGGCGTACGCTCGGTATTGTCTTTGATGCTACGACTAATGTAACTGATGTATAAGTGTTGCTGCGCCGAACAAAGGGCTTCAAGGAATAGATAACGGTCGTCATCACGACGAGAGCGGTCACCTTTTTCCATTCTTTCCGCCATTAAATCAAAGCCTAATGGCGGAATACTGCGCGGATAAGCACCATCATTCATACCTAATAAGCAAACCACTTTAAAGGGGATCGAACGCATCGGCATTAAGGTACAAAAGTTCACCTGCCCAGCGAGAAAACGTTGCCCACCACTACTCTGGTTAAGCTTTTGCTGTAAGTAATCGCTAATAATCGCAAGACTCAAGGTTTCATCAAAGCCGCTGGCATCCACCTGTTGATGTAGTTGATTTAGCTGCTCTTTAATTAGCATGAGCGCTTCAAAGTCAGCATCATCAACTTGATAGAAATCGTCAAGTAAGGCGAACAAAATATGTTTCCATTGCTCCACCTTGTTCTGCTGTTGTAGCTCACGGCTTAGTTCTATTAATTGATTTACAAACTGGCATAACTTACCAAGTGGTGCGGCAGCCAAACCTTGGCATTCAGTGTAAGGCAAGATCCCTTGGAACATTTGTTGATCCATGGCGTAGCCTAACAACATACGCTGCAAGCCAAACAGCCAAGTGTTTTGCGGCAATTCAGGTAACGAGAACTTCTCGCCATCGCGATGATCCAGCCCCCAGCGTACCCCGCTTTCAATTACCCATTGGCGAATTTGCTCAAACTCGCCTTGGCTAATTTCAAACTTAGCTAACACAGCGGGCACCGCCAGTAACTCGAGTAATTCACTGCTGGTACAGCGCGATAAAGGTAAACGCAATAGCTGAATAAAACTGGTCAGAATAGGGTTTTCTTGGTAAGCACTGCGGTCGGAAATGGAAAATGGAATATGGGTAGCATGAGCCGCGCTGCCAAATACCGCCTGAATGTAAGGGCTATAAGCATTAACATCTGGCATCATCACTATGATGTCTTTTGGTGTGAGATCGGGATCTTGCTGCAGTAATGACAGTAAATGATCGTGCAACACTTCAACTTCACGCATAGCACTGTGACAACCTACTAGCGCCAGTGAGTTGTCGTCTGGCGCGACAGTACGATGAGGTTGCGCAGTGGCATTGTGTAAAGACAGAATATCCGATTGAACCCAAGCTAATAGGTTGTCAGCTGCGGGCTCAATAAAGTGTCCGTAATCATCGACTTGCAACGAATGTAATTGGTATAAAAAGTCCCGCCCGAGCTTACCCATGGAAGCTAGCAGTGGATTACCTAATTGATAACCCATATCAGGATCCAGCTCAAAACTATCGGGAACCAAGGCTTTAGAGCCTTGAATGACTAATTGATTATCCTGTAGCGACAACTCGGTGCGCTGCCTTTGTCTTAAGCGGGCGAGGTATTTGGCATCAACAATATCATCCCAAAACTCTTGGCATGGATTGGTTAAAAACAAATGCACTTCAACATGTTGACCTAATGCTAGCAAGGCCTTTAAATACTCTGGCGCCATAGCTGATATGCCAAACACAAACAGTCGCTTAGGCAACCCTGCGACCTCATTGTGTTGTTGCAACTGGCTAATCAAATCGGCATACAAGCCGGCGCGGTGATAAGGCTTTACACCCTCATCAGTATTGAATTCTTGATTGATTTTTTGATAGAGGGCTTGCCATAAAATAGGTTGCCAAGCTTGCTGTTCTTCCCATTCGGGTCCGGGTAAGCCAGCCTCCCAAGCGTTAATCCACTCAGGTCGATAAACTAAGTATTGATCGTAAATATCCGCAATTTTATGGCATAACTGGTAGCGTTTCAGACTTGATTCATCATTATCTAAATAGATTTTTAATGGCGCGAATGCGGGGTGTTCAAGATAGCTAGGCAGCAAGGTCATTAATGCCCATGCCATCGATTCTTTGTTGTATGGACTTTTTTCTGGCACTCCAGGTAGTACCAATTTAAACATCTGCCAAATAAAACTGGCCGGTAATGGAAAATCTATATTAGCCGCAATCCCCGTTTTCTTTGCCAACTCTAATTTAAGCCACTGCGCCATGCCAGGGCTTTGTACTAGTATCTGCTCAGCAGTAAAGGGATGCTCTAGCGGCTCACTTTGGATCAAGTGGGCGAGGATTTCTTTTAAAAAATCGAGACGATTGGAATGGTATAACTTAAACAAGTGAAAAACTCAGGTTAAGAGCAGATGAAGCTGAGTGTGAAAGATCTTAACCTGAGATGCAAATGTTAGGAGATAACTCTATAAACTATTAAGAAAACTTGCTGGCGGAGCGAAGAAAATCCCACCGGTAACCGCTCGGGTGTAATCCAATAAATGATCATAATGGCCGTCACTATCAGCATAAATCATCTTGCGTAGCGCGATATTCACTACTTCTGGCGTGTTGGCAAAACCAATAAACATACTACCGTGCTCAATGGCATTTCCATAAGGCATATTTTGCCGATACATAGGAATTTCTTTGCCATCGGCATCGGTAGCTTTACCTTTATTAACATGTGCATAGGCAGGCTTCTCTGCGCCAGTTAATTCAATATTTTCTACCTTAGTTCGCCCAATCACCTGCTCTTGTTGTGAGATTTTAAGGTCATTCCACTTGTTTAAGTCATGAATATAGCGCTGTAAGGTTATATAGCTGCCACCTTGATAAGCAGGATCTTCTGCGCCAACAAGGACAGCTTTAGCACGAGCTTGATCCGTTGGATTTTCTGTACCATCAACAAAATCAATCATGTCACGATCTTTAAGGTATTCATAACATTGAATATCTTCACTTACTGTTGCACAACTGGCGAACAGATCTACAAGGCCTTTTGCAATGCGAAAGTTTAAATCCATACGACTTGATTTAATGAAGATAAACACGTCACCCACTGTAGCAGGAAAGTGGCGATTCGCTTCTTTCATCTCAGTAAACGGGACTAAAGCCGCTGGTTTCTCAGTGTTAAATAGCTTATCCCAAGCTGAATCAGAGAATGCGACTAGCCATTCAATATTACATGAACTATCAGCTTGATTGACTGTTTTAATTAAAGCAGGAACGTGCTTCAGTAAAGGAAGGAATTGCTCTGAAATAGCTTCATTATCATTGAGTGTAATAGTAATAAAGTCAGCAAAAGGGCTGCCATCAGATAGCATCGCACTTTGTGTAAACATTGAAACCTCACTTCTCTATAACCCAGCAATAGTTGCCAGATCAGTACATAAAAATATGTTTATTGAAGCTTAATATAGCGAGTAAAAGAAAGCATTTCTCTATCTATATCAAAATAACAGGAGGTATTAGGACTTGTATAACGAAGAAGAAGATGGTGCTGATACCCGGAGTTGAACCGGGGACCTCACCCTTACCAAGGGTGCGCTCTACCAACTGAGCCATATCAGCATTTAGAAAAAAACCCTCGTCTTAGACGAGGGTTCTTATTTGGCGCTTGGCGGTGTCCTACTCTCACATGGGGAAACCCCACACTACCATCGGCGCTGCTGCGTTTCACTT
>NZ_JAUOPX010000044.1:0-38835 GCF_030547455.1 Motilimonas sp. 1_MG-2023
GCGGATGAAGCGATTGCGCCTGTCATGGCAAAAACAGCTTGGTCTTGGATTGGAAATACCAGCAAGCCGTTATCAGGGCTGTTGCAAATACTTGCTTAAGCATGGTGAAAGCTGTTGGACCTTCTTGAGGGCAGATGGTCGTGTCCCACTGACAAACAATGAAGCTGAGCGGCGGTTAAGGCGCTATGTAGTGTGGCGCAAATGCAGCTACGGCGTTCGCTCTCATCGAGGGGAACAGTTTCGTGGACGTATCCTTTCGTTCATTGAAACATGCAAAAAACGCGGAATGGTATGCTACTCGACACTGAGCCAGATAGTCGATGCGGTGATCAGCAAACAGCAAACAGCCTTACCCTGATGCATTCAACCTAATGGATGAAGGTCAATACTTCGCTGGTGAATAGTTACCCTTGCACTTCTGAAAGTGCTCCAATTAAAAATGTCGTACCATATTGGTCTAACAGAAGTTGCCTGATTTTACCCAGGCTTAAATGATGCTGGCCAGCCAGCACGGCGATGAGACTCATTAGCCTCGGGCCCATTTGCCCTGTTGGCGCATCGCTAGGCAATTGGCCCTGAGTAACGGTGCTACAGCAATCACAGCGGCCATGAAACAATTGATATTCAGTGATATCCAGCGCTTGTTTTGGCAACTCAAACATTTGGTGGCGACGTGAAGAGTTACGAGAACTGGTTGCCAGTTTGTCTTCGTACTCGCGCAACTTATCCCACAACTCTTTGATGAGTGCGTTAGCATCATTAATGTCCTCAACGTGAGGCGCATCTTGGGTGAACATCGATTTCTTTTTCATGGCGCTGATGTTGGCAGGCTGGAAGGATCCTTCAAGCACGATTTTTAGATCAGTCGATTTGGATCACATATAAATTTCAAGAGGGGGCTGGTGAAAGGTTACGCCCCTTGCGGGCCATTTTTTATGCGTATTGGAAATTAGTTTGTTGTTTTGTGTGAGATTCGCGCTGGTTTGGCAAAAAAAACTGGACTCATTTATCGCAAATACGTAGACTCGCAGCGCTAACATTTGCACCCGTAGCTCAGCTGGATAGAGCGTTGCCCTCCGGAGGCAAAGGTCACAGGTTCGACTCCTGTCGGGTGCGCCACGTTAGCAAATAGTCATATTGCATTTTCATACAGCAGCGGCGGATGTAGCTCAGTTGGTAGAGCCCCGGATTGTGATTCCGGTTGTCGCGGGTTCAATCCCCGTCATTCGCCCCATCTTCTTCCTTGCTTCTCTTTTTTGACTCCTATCTCTATTTCCAGGTAAAGAATTGTAAAACCCTGAACCAATTTTGCGCAAAGCCAGTATCATTAAGTATGCGCTTATTGTTGTGATGTCAGGATGACCCGAAACACTGCCTATTTATACACATTCATGCTTTCTATTGGTCTGTTTGGTTGTAGCCTATCTGCGCCGCAGCAAGCTGAGTTGTCGCCATCTATTGCGGCTAACTGGTCTGCTGAGCATCAAAATGCACCTGTGGCGGCTCAATTTATGCCGCAGTTAACGGCGTTACCGGATCTTCATAAGCTAGTACTGCAAGGATTAACAAAAAATCCTACGCTGTTACAAAGCCAAGCTAAAGTCGATGCCAGCATGGCGCTGTTAAAACAGCAACAAGCGCAGCGTTGGCCGCAAATAAACGCCTATTTGTCAGGTCGTCGCCAAGATAATGGCCAATCTATTACTGATAATACGCAATTTGGGATAGACCTAAGTTGGGAGCTGGATATATGGGGCAAGCTTGACGATGCTAGCCGCGCAGCTTTACTTGATGCCAGTGCAAATCTGAACTTACTTAAGCAGCAACAGCTTGAGCTAACGGCGACGATTGCGCAGCAGTGGTTTAATTTACTCGCTGCTCAGCATCAGTATGAACTTATTCATCAGCGCCGTCTTAATCTTGTAAATAATTTACTGATTATCGAAGAGGGTTATCAAGCGGGGCTTAATGGCTCGTTAGATGTGTTTTTAGCGCGTGCAGATGTTGCTGGAGCGCAAAGTTCTGAGGCGGCAAAGGCGGACGAAATTAAACAAGCCAGTCGCGCTTTGCAGCTAAGCCTAGGCGAATACCCAACGGGCAATTTAAGGGCTAATGGTACATTTAGTTTGAATTTAGATAAGCTGCCGGCAGGATTGCCATCACAGCTGTTACAGCGCCGACCTGACATTCAAGGTGCGCAAGATGCACTAAGTGCCGCTAACGCCCGCATTTCCGTGGCTTACAAAGAGAAGTTTCCCAGTATAAAGCTGACATCTGGGTTGGGCAATAGTTCACCTGAACTAAATGAGTTGCTCCGCGCCGACAGTATGCTGTGGAATTTATTTGCTAATTTGAGTACGCCTTTGTTTAACGCGGGTTTACTCGAGGCGAGGCAACAGCAGCAAGAGGCACTGGCTTTAGCGGCCGCAGCTAATTTACAAGCCAGCGTGCTGAACGCTTTTCAGCAGGTTGAAGCGGCTTTATCTAAAGAAGCGACCTTGGTTGAACAACTTGATAAAGTGAGTGTGGCGGCGCAAAACTCACTGCTCGCCGAAGAGCTGGCCTTTGAGCAATACCAAGGCGGTCTTGTTGACTATGTTACGGTATTGGAAGCGCAGCGACGTTCCTTTGATAGCCAAAGTGCGCGGATCAATATTCGCAATCAAAGGCTACAAAATCGCATTGAACTATTACTTGCCCTTGGCGGCGATCCTCATACCCTTCCTCGTCCTACTGTAGCCACCAACCAAGAGAGCGCCAACTGATGCCTACCGCCTTTTCATCTTCGCGTCCAATGTGGGCAAAAGTATTAAGATTTATTTTACCTGTATTCGTGCTATTGGTTGCGGGCTATGGGGCTTGGTATCTTGCGACTCATCGACCACAGGCGAAAACCCGTCCGCCTGCCAAACCTCCGATCGTGAATGTGCAAGTGTTACCCCTTACGTGGCAAGGCTATCAAGTGAGTATTAATAGTTTTGGTACCATCCAACCACGCAGCCAAGGTGCTTTGGTTAGTCAGGTGGCAGGGAGTATCACTAAGGTGAGCCCTAATTTTGTTGTGGGTGGTTTTTTTGAGCAAGGTGAAGTGCTGGTTGAGGTAGATAATCGAGATTACTTGGCTGCGTTACAAATAGCCGAAGCCGCATTAATTCAAGCTAGGTTAGCCCTTACTCAAGAGCAAGCCAAAGCTGAACAAGCAAAACGTGATTGGCAACGTTTAGGTAAAGGCAAACCGACTGAGCTGGTGTTGCGTAAGCCTCAGTTGGCTGCGGCGCAGGCTAATGTGGCGTCTGCCAAAGCAAAGCTATCCCAAGCTAAGCTTGATTTAGAGCGAACTCAAATTAAAGCGCCTTATGCCGGGCGTTTGTTAACCAAGCAGGTGGATCTTGGTCAGTTTGTTGGCGCAGGTGCTAGCTTGGCCGACATTTACGCCGTGGATTATGTTGAAGTTCGCCTGCCCCTGAGCGAGCAACAGCAAGCATTGGTGAGTTTACCTGAGTTGTTTCGTCAGCAAAAAAGCTCACCTGAGCGGCCTCAGGTTACGATCAGTGCACGGTTTGGCCGCAATAGTTATAACTGGCAAGGTGAGATAGAGCGTACTGAAAGCGCACTGGATGCCAACAGTCGGCAGCTTTATGCCATTGCGCGTATTGACGATCCTTATGGCCGACAAAACCAAGACAAGCCACCCTTGAAGATTGGTCAATTTGTTGATGCCCAAATCCAAGGTAAATCGTTAGAGCGGGTTATGGTGTTACCGCGCAATGCGGTTTATCAGGGTAACCAAGTGATTATGTTCCAAGATGGGGTGTTACTGCGTAAAACCGTTGCGGTGATTTGGGCTGATAATGACTCGTTTATTGTTGACGGCGGGCTCAGTGAAGGTGATTTGTTAGTGACAACACCGCTGGGCAATATCGTGTCGGGCACCCGCGCTAAATTGGCCAAGGAGCTGCCATAATGCACGGATTAATCCGTTGGTTTACCCACAACCACGTTGCCGCCAATTTATTGATGGCGCTTATCTTACTGCTGGGGTTACATGCTTTAACCCAGCGGATCCCACTGGAAGTTTTCCCTGAGTTTGAACTGGACTTGGTCAGTGTAAATGTTGCGCTACCCGGTGCAACGCCTGCTGAAGCGGAAGAGAGCTTAGCGATTCCAATAGAAGAAGCTATTTTAGACATTGAAGGCATCAAGCAAATTACTTCCATGTCTGCGGAAGGGGCATCGCGCGTGTCCATTGAAGTGGCCTCCGGTTATGATACCTATCGCATTAAAGATGAGATAAAAAACCGTATTGATGCCTTAAATACTCTGCCAAATAGTGCCGAACGCCCTGTTATTAGCCAAACCTTACACCAACGTGAAGTAATTAGTGTCACCCTGTCAGCTCAGCTTAGTGAGCGAGAACTAAAGATTTTAGGTGAGCGAGTAAGGGATGATATTCAAAGTATCGAAGGGATTTCCCATGTCACCTTAGAGTCGGTGCGCCCTTATGAAATATCCATTGAGGTGTCTGAGCAAACCCTACGCCAATATAATTTAACCATGGCACAAGTTAGCAGTGCGGTGCAGCAAAGCTCGCTAGATCTGTCTGGTGGCAGTATTAAAACCTTGGGCGGTGAGATCTTACTACGCACTAAGGGGCAAGCTTATCAAGGCCGTGAGTTTGGCAATATTGTGGTGCGCACTGGCGTAGACGGTAGTCGGCTGTTGCTGTCAGATATTGCGGTAATTAAAGATGGTTTTGATGAAACGCCAATCCAGGCAAGGTTTAACGGTGAGCCGGCCGTGATAGTTGAGGTTTATCGTGTTGGCCAGCAAAGTGCCATCGATGTTGCCAATAAGGTTAAAGATTACATCGAGCAAGTAAGGCCTACCTTACCTGTTGGCGTGAGTATTGATTACTGGCGTGACAGTTCAAAGGTGGTGAAAGCGCGCCTGAAAACCCTAACCGACAGCGCTTTACAGGGCTGTATCTTAGTGATTATTTTACTCGCCTTGTTCTTGCGCCCCTCTATTGCCTTTTGGGTCACTATGGGTATACCGGTTAGTTTTATGGGCGGTTTGTTAGTGATGCCGATGTTAGGCATTACCTTAAACGTTATTTCATTGTTTGCCTTTATTATGGTGCTAGGGATCTTGGTGGATGACGCCATCGTGACCGGTGAAAACGTGTATGCCCATCAACAACGCGGTGCTACGCCGCTACAAGCAGCGATCGTAGGGACTCAAGAGGTGTCGGTGCCGGTGACTTTTGGCATTTTAACCACCATCGCCGCGTTTGCGCCGCTAGCGATGATTGAAGGCGTTCGCGGGCAAATATTTGCGCAAATTCCTTTGGTAGTGGTGCCAGTGTTATTGTTTTCTCTGGTTGAATCTAAGCTGATATTACCGGCTCATTTAAAGCATGTCCGTTTATATCAGGCTAAACCAAATCGATTTAGTGTTTGGCAGGGTAATTTTGCTGACGGTTTTGAGCGCTTCATTTTACGCTTTTATCGTCCCGTATTAGCGGCTGTGGTGCATCGCCGATATCTGTCAATTGCGACGGCTTTAGGCGTTGCGCTGGTGGTTTTCACTATGGTGGCCAGTGGTTGGACCCGCTTCGTGTTCTTTCCTCGCGTGCCCTCTGAAACAGTGCGAGCAACGTTAGTGATGCCGGCTGGAACGGCGTTTGCGACAACTGACTTTTATATCCAAAAAATGCTCGATGGCGTGGCGCAATTACAAGACAAATATCGCGATCCAGTAACAGGCGATAGTGTGATATTAGATGTCTTTGCCACCTCTGGTTCTGATGGCGGCGGAGGCAGTGGCGATACCGCGAAAGGACGAGTGATGTTTGAATTAGAGCCGCCAGAAACGCGCACCATGGACATTTCTACAAATGAGTTGGTAAAAGAATGGCGCGCGCTCATCGGCCCAGTTCCTGGTGTCGAGAGCTTATCGTTTCGGGCGGAGATTGGCCGCGGCGGCGCGCCATTAGATGTGCAATTGAGTGCCCGAGATTTTAGTACCTTAAAGCCTGCCAGTGACGATCTTAAGCGCAAGTTAGCTGAGTATCCTGGGGTGTTTGATATTGAGGACAGCTTAGCCAAAGGTAAAACCGAGCTGCAGTTAAGCATTAAACCACAGGCGCAGGCACTGGGTTTAACGCTGAGGGATTTAGCCACGCAAGTTAGGCAGGGATTTTTTGGTGATCAAGTGCAGCGAATTCAGCGTGGTCGTGATGATGTAAAAGTGTATGTGCGTTATCCCAAAGCTGAACGAGAGTCATTATTTCACCTGCAGAATATGTTGATCCGGACTCAATCGGGCACGGCGGTGCCCTTTACTGAGGTGGCGACAGTGACGGTGCTGCAAAGCCCTGCCAGTATTACCCGCAAAGATCGTAAGCGGGTGATTAATATTACTGCCGACGTGAATAAAGAAACCGCTGATATTGAAGCGATCAAGCGAGATATATCGGCATTTTTAGTGCTTTTAAAGCAACAATACCCTGACTTAAGCTACAGCTTAGAAGGGGAGGCGAAGGAACAGAGCGAATCCTTTACGAGTTTAGCCATAGGTTTAGTGTTTGTACTATTTGCGATTTATGCGCTGCTGGCGATCCCGTTTAAATCTTACACTCAACCTTTTGTGGTGATGTCGGTGATCCCATTCGGTGCCATTGGTGCCATTATGGGGCATTGGATCATGGGCATGCCCCTCACTATTATGTCAATGATGGGCATGCTTGCCTTAACCGGAGTGGTGGTCAATGATTCCTTGGTGCTGGTGGATTATATTAACCGGCAACGCAGCAAAGGCATGGCGGTTAAGACCGCGGTGCGCCGCGCGGGTGTGGCGCGCTTTAGGGCTGTGATTTTAACCTCAATTACTACTTTTGCCGGATTAATGCCGCTGATATTTGATCAATCAACCCAAGCGCAATTTTTAATTCCCATGGCGGTTTCATTGGGCTTTGGTATTATTTTTGCTACCGTCATTACTTTGCTGTTGGTGCCGGTTAATTATTTATTGCTGGAAGACCTTAAAATAGCTGTGCATCGCTTACAACGAAATGTATTCGCTGGTTCAACTGAGCTTAGTTAACTTCAGTGGCAAGGAATGACTATGCGAAAGCCACAACCGCCTGCTGTTGGTCGATAGTGGCTTATTTCACCTTTCATCCCTTGTGTAATCAAGTTATATACCAGATTAAGGCCTAGGCCTTTACTCCCTTCTCCTCTTGCGCAAGTAAAGAAGGGATCGTAAATACTGCTAACAATAGCGGGGTCAATGCCACGGCCGTTATCCTCAAACTCAATTTCACAGTTGTTACCGACTAACACCGCCGATACTTCAATTTTGTCCTGCTCTTGGCTATCAAAGCCGTGCTCGAGAGAGTTTAATACTAAATCCTCAAGTATTTGTGCCAGCATCCAAGAGTCTGCTTTTATCACTGCTTTATCGGGGGTAACATGAATAACTAAGTTAACGCGCTGCGGCTTGTTGTAATGAGAAATTGCAAGTTTGAGCGCTTGTTTTAACCAATTTTTTAGCGCTATTGATTCAATATTACTGGCACTGTTACTGACCACGGAAAGCCGTTTAAATTGCGTAACGAGATCCGCCATTTTAGAAATATTTGTATTAATGATGTCGTAGCCTTCTAAGCCATTTTCAATCACTTGGCTGAGGCGGGATTTAGACACTTTGCCTGCAGCGAGATCATCACCTAGCTCATTGAGTAACTCAGGTTGCAAACTGGCCGCTGTTTTTATAATGCCTAGTGGTGTATTGAGTTCGTGCGCCATACCTATTACTAAGTGATTAAGGGCGCGGTGCTTTTCCGCTTCCATCAGATCTTGCTGAGTTTCGGTTAGATCTTGCAATGCTTTTTCTAGGCGCAAGGTTTTTTCGTTGAGTGATGCGGTGCGGTTGAGAACTTGTTGTTCCAACTCGCTGTTTATTTTTTCTAAATCAAGTTGTGCTTGAGTTAACTCAGCGGTACGGGCAAGAATACGGTTTTCGAGTTCTTCATTAAGCTGATATAGCGACTGTTCGGCGTGTTTGAGTTTGATAAACTCACCCAGTAGCGAACCAAACAACCGTAATATATGGCTTTGGTAGGTTTGAAATGGTTTATGGTTTAGTAAGTTATCACAGGCTATCCAACCAATAACGTCGTCCTTATCCCAAATTGCGATGGCAGCATTCCAGCCTTTGCCTACTGTGGCCACTTCTCCGGGCGTGTCGGTAAATTCATATAAATCTTGGTCATGCCAAACGCAGACTTTGCCGCGCGTTGACATTTCTCGGATGACTTTCTTTACATCATCTCGCATGGGAGAGGCGTAATCGGCTTCGCTGCGAATGTTACCTAAGTCGTCGGTCCCCCATGTTCCATACATCCAATCGCGTTCTTTATCGATCATTAGGATGCCCATCCGGTCTATTTCTAGCTGTTCGATACACGCGGTAACAGAGAGACGATAGAGGTCATCGAGATTTTTTGCTTGAGAAAGGCTAATGGATATTTCATGTAATAAAAACAACTGATGGTAAAACGCCTTAGACTGCCTAGTATTGTCTAATAGCTCGCTAGAGGCATCATCTGAGTAGGTGATCAGTCTTGCCATTTTGTTTCCCATATATGTAGCTATGGAATAAGTTTAGGTTAAAAAGAATAGCTTGGCTGAGCACTAGCCGTTGGTTGACTTATTTTTTTATCAACATACGTTCTGTATATACTAAAGCTTGATCTAATGGGACTGGTTTACTGAAATAATAGCCCTGACCAAAATTACATTGATTAGCCAATAAGAAGTCGCGCTGTTCGGCGGTTTCTACCCCTTCCGCTACCACTTTTAATTGAAGCTTTTGCGCCATCACCAGAATGGCTTCGGTGAGCTCTTTATCTTCTTTGTTATCGGGCAAATCCATAATAAAAGCGCGGTCGACTTTGATAGTACTAATTGGCATCAGCTTAAGTTTGCTAAGTGAAGAGTGGCCAGTGCCAAAGTCATCAACAGAGATACCCAAGCCAAAATCACGTAGGTTTTTCAATGAGCTAACAACCTGCTCAATATTTTCAATGAGTAGGGTTTCAGTTATCTCAAGGGTAATGCGGTTAGGGGTGGCATGGTATTGATAAATGATTTGCTTCATTCTTGTGGCCAGTTGCGGATCCATAAATTGACGAGCTGACACATTAATTGATATTTGGATATGCGGCGGAAAGTTAGGCAGTGCTTTACAGGCAGCTTCTAATACCCAGTAGCCGATTTCGGTAATCAGATTGCTTTGCTCCGCGACAGGAATAAAAGCATCGGGGAAGATAAGGCCTTTTTCAGGATGTTGCCAACGGATCAAGGCTTCAAACCCGATCGGTTTGCTGGTGGTTAAATCCACGATAGGCTGATAAAAAAGCACTAGCTCATCATGCTTGAGCGCCTTATTCAGTTCCAGCTCCACTGATAAGTTTGATTTTACTCGCGCCTCCATACTGTTGTTGTAAAACATAAAGCGGCGCTTACCCTTTTGTTTTGCATGGGTCATGGCTAAATTAGCATGTTGAATTAATACTTCAGCGCTGTCTCCGTCTTGTGGCAGTAGGGCAATGCCTGCAGAAATACTAAATTGCATTTGATGGCCATCAATTGAGATAGGTTGGCCTAGTGTCTTTAAGAGTATTTGTAGCCATATTTCGATGCTTTTTAGACTTGACTGGGGAGGCAAGATAATCGCAAATTCGTCACCACCCGCGCGGGTAATAATGTCTTTTTTACTGCATATGTTATGTAACCGATGAGTAACCTCAAGTAACAGCTCATCACCAATTTTATTGCCAAAGGCATCGTTGAGACGCTTGAAATCATCTACCCCTAAGTATACTAGAGCTGCAATTTGGTGAGATTGCTCAATTTCGTTTTGTTGAGTTAATCGTTGCAGTGTTTTAGCTAGCTCAAGTTGTAACAAAGTACGGTTTTTTAATCCGGTAAGGTTGTCAAAATAGGCTAATCGAGAGAGTTCCTTGGTCTGCTTCGCAACTTTTTGTGCGAGTCGTAATGGGTAGCTTGCAAGGTTGTAAATAAGAAAACTCAGTAGGCTGCTGAGAATAGCTGCGGTAGCCCAAAGTTTAGTTAATATTAAGTGTTGATTGGGATCTTGTTGAGCAAGTTCAAGCTGCCATTGATTATCGGCGATGGATAGTTGGGCGCTGGCAAAGATGTCGCCTTGTAAGTCAACATTACCCAAAATTTGTGTGACTGGTTCACCTAAATGTCGCAGAGTGGTTAGTCTAAATTGAATATGGTGGCTTTCTAGTTGCCGCAGGTTATTGCCATTTAACAGCTGTTTGATGGGGATCACGACGGAGGCGAACCCCCAAAATAAAGAGCGTCCTTGTGCTTCGATAAAAATAGGGTTGCGACCAATGACAGCATTATAACCTTGTACTAAACGAAATGGGCCCGCTAGGGTTAGCTGCTGTTGTTGAATAGCATGTTGGGCTTCTTCTTTTCGCTTATCTTGCTGCAGAATGTTATGACCGATGGCTTTCTCATTTCCTTCTAGTGGGTAGATGTACTCGACGGTGCCATTAGGGGCGAGCTGTAGGCTGTCGATGCCTTTTATGTGGTTAAATAGATAAGAGGCTTGTTGCTCAAAGTCGATGACCTGGCCTTGATCGTGTTTAATCTGTTTACTCAGCAAATAAGTGGCACTGAGCGCATGGGTGACCTTTTGGGAAATGATTTCGGCTTGCTGTTTGGCGATAAGGGTTAATGTTATGCGCTGTTCTTTGCGCCAATCTTGCTGTATTTTTTTAATGCTAATAGCACTAAGTGTAATCAGCATGATAAAACTAAACAGTGCAATAAGTAATGCTGGTCGATTTAATGAGAATGCTCGCGGCTTTAGTCGCGGAGAAGACATTGGTAATCCTTTAAATGTACTCTGGAGAGTATAGAGCATGAATTTGAAAGCAGAGTACTTGTTAACATTAAGTTACATCTTTGGTAAAGGGCCCAAATAGTAATTTGTGCTAAAACCAATAAAAAACTCTATTTTTTAAGTGTTTTACTCATTGTTTACCAAAGCATAATTGTATTTCCACATTAGTGGTGATGCGTCATAGAGGGTACTTTTAGTGCTTTTTTAGTTTAATGATGAGACTGACTTTTGTTGGCTATTGTTTTTGTGATCTCTCCAGTTATTTAGTGTTGCCTAACAGGTATTTTTTTGACTTTTTGTTAAAGTGTACCTTCTGTGATTCAATCGCCCTGCTGTTAGGAATATAGCTACATGACGGATGTTGTAAATACAAGTACTCAACCTGAGCTCATGGCTCAGCTTCAACATGATTATGGTCAGAATATCGTGTTTTATTTGGATCAAAAGGGCGGGGTGATTTATTTAAATGCAACAGCGAAGCAGCAGTTGAGTGAGGCAACGTCGGTTGTAGAATTTTTACCGCATTTTAAAACTAGTATTGAATGGGTCAGTTTTTGGAATCAGGTGCGCTCTAAGGGGTCACTTGATATTTGTTATGAAATGCAGTTACGCGATGGCTTGAGTAACTTGCAGATTCACTGCCGCTTTATTGATGAAACGAATGGCATTTTTTGTGAAGCGAACACCTTACCCATCGCCTCTCAAGAATTAGCTCAATTAAGTTTATATAAGCGTATTGTGGCTTCTTCTACTGATTTAGTGGCTTACGTTAATCAAAGTTTAAGCCTTGAGTTAGTTAACCCAAGCTTTGCCCGTTTTTTTGGCTTGGCTGATTTCGATGAAGGGCAACCTGTTGCAGAAGTATTTGATTTTCAAGTGTTTGACGATCATATTCTGCCGCGCTTACAGTTATGCCTGAAAGGCTCTATTTGCACTCACCAATTTTGGGTGTCTAGTTTAAAGGGTCGACGTTGTTTAGAGATTAATTATACCCCATTTACTTTATCGTCTGGTCAAATCTGTGGTGTGGTGCTGGATGCGCGAGACATTACCGAGCGTGTATTGGCCGAGCAAGCGCGTGCGTTAGCAAGTAAAGTGTTCGAGAACGCCGCAGAAGCGATTTTGATTGAAGATAGTAAGCAACGGATCGTCTCGGTTAATCAAGCTTTTTGCCAAATTACTGGGTATCAACGTAATGAAGTGGTGGGGCGCACAGGTTTGCTGTTGAGCTCACCGAAAAACGACCCTGTGGTGCTGCGGAAAATGTGGCGAGAATTGAACCGAGATGGCGTATGGCGCGGTGAAATATGGGGCCAACGTAAGGATGGCAGTGAGTTTCCCGGTTGGTTGTCTATTGCGGCGATCCGTGATGGTGACCGTGACAGGGTGACCAAATACGTGTCGTTGTTTTCTGATTTAACCCATAAAAAGCGCAGTGAAGAGCGCATTTGGCGTCAAGCTAACTTTGATTCTTTAACGGGGATTGCTAACCGCCAACGGTTTGAAGTAAGCCTTGAAAAGGCGATGTCCAGCCAGCAAGCAGGCGTGCTACTGTTTTTAGAGTTTGACACATTTAAGGCAACTAACGACCGCTATGGCCACTCAGTGGGTGACCAGTTACTGCAAGACATAGCATTGCGTTTATTGGCTTGCGTGCAACCTAACGACATGTGTGCACGTTTTGGTGGGGCGGAGTTTGCAATCTTATTGTCAGAGCCTGAAAGTATCTCTCAGCAAACCAAAATTTGTATTGAGCTACTTGAGCGCTTGTCTGAAGAGTTTGTGGTTGATAATAAAAATTTATTTTTAAGCTGCCATATCGGTATCGCCCAAGCTTATTCTGATGCACTTACAGCCAGTGAGCTGATCGATAAGGCTTATATGGCAATGAATCAAGCCAAAGTACAGAAACACTCGCGTTTTCTTCGTTACAGTGCCGAGCTGGAGTGTAATAGCCAGCTTAAATTGAGTTTTGAAAATGAATTACGTCGCGGCTTAAAACAGCAAGAATTTGAACTTGCGTTTCAGCCGATCTTATCGATGCAATCACAACATATCATTGCTACCGAAGTGCTGATGCGCTGGCGCCACCCTGAAAAAGGCATTATTAATGCCAATGATTTTCTTGCTGCGGTGGAGGATGCTGATATGTTGAATCCTCTAAATGAATGGATGTGTCAACAAGCTATTGCGCAATATCATCAATGGCAGCTAGAAGGACGACAGCTCGGTCGCCTAGCCTTGAATATTGCTCATCTACAGCTGCAAGACTTAGGCTTTTTCCACTTTTTGCGTTCATTAATGGTTGAGTACCAAATTGCACCAGAACAGCTCATTCTTGAAGTAACTGAGCAGTTCATTGTCAACTCGAGTCATGAGGTGATCGCTCAGTTTAAGCGCTTGCAGGAGCAAGGGCTGCTGCTGGCTCTTGATGACTTTGGTCGGGGTTATGCGTCTTTGCATTATTTAAAACAATTCCCGCTGAATATTCTTAAGTTAGAGCGGGTGTTTATTAAAGATATAGAAACTTCAGAAGTCGACTTGTTGCTGGCTGAAAGTAGCATTCAGTTAGCTAGCAAGTTGGGGTTAACCGTGGTGGCGGAAGGGGTTGAAACCCAGTCACATTATGACCTATTAACTAAATTGGGCTGTGATTGGATGCAAGGCTATTTTATTAGTCCGCCCTTACCGCTAACAGAGTTTAACTCGTGGCATACGGGCTATGTGGACGATTAAAAAAGCGGAGGAAGTAGCCTCCGCAAAAAATTTGAGTGTGGTAGTTAACGTAAACCGAGCCGCGGTTAAACGTTAACTGAGTTGAGAGTGAACTTAGTTGAGTAAATCGGTCAGCGCTTTACTCTCTTCTAGCATGGCTTCTTTGGCATTTAAGATATTGCTTAAAGATAGCTCTAGGCGGATCGCTAACGCTTTGTTGTAGTGTTTTTCAATTTCTTCTTCACTCCAATCTTGTTGCCAAGCATGGTTGAAGAAACTGGCCATGCAAATAAACCCAGCATCTTCATTAAATGTTTCTGCGCTTAAAGGGGTCAATTGATCTTCGATGGCATGAACAAAGCTATCGGAGAACTTCCAGCGTTTAGCAAGCTCGGCACCGACCTCTGCATAGTTAAAACCAAGTACTTGTGCTTCTGCTTCTTCGCGGCTTAAACCTTGCTCTATTTTAGCGGCCATACGCTGTTCGTCTTCTTCGGTGTCGGCAATTAAAATAATCAGCTCACCTAACTTATGTAACATGGCACAAGTGAAGGCAGTATCTGGTGCGTGGCTGGTTTGCTTCGCAAGGGATTTACAGATACTGGCAACGCGAAAGGTGTCACCCCAAAATGCTTTTTGATCGAAGTTATCAAAATGTTTAAATGAGGATGAGATACCTGAGGCCATGACCAAAGTACGCACAGTGTTAAAGCCAAGACGGATCACGGCATCTTCAATACTGGTGACATCTTTACCACGACTAAAATGAGCTGAGTTGACTAAGCGTAATACTTTGGCACTTATTACTGGGTCTAAGGCTATTTTATTTGCGACTCCGACAATATCGGCATCGTCATTGTTAAACGTTTGTATTAATTCCTGCACTACTTTGGGAATAGTAGGCAATTTATCTAGCTTGCTAAACAGTATTTGAATATCCATATAAGCCTCTGATAGACAATGAAGAAAACTGAATATAGTACATATTTAGCAGTGTTGAACTATTTGCGCAAAATTGGCGTTTTAATTAATGTGTTAAGTCGTTTTATCCTTGGCTTTTGTGAGAACGTTCACAACTGATAATACCTAGTCAGCTCAATGTTTTGGTTTAATGACAACATAAGAAATTTGCTTTTGCTTGCCGTATTTCACCATATTCGTGAGCTCGGATTGGCTAATGGGAACATAGGCAGAGTTGATGATGTCGCGTTGTTGCTCGACATTCGGATCATGGAAAAAAAAGTATTGCTCATTCATACCGCTGAGTACTATCCAATGGGGACCTTTTTCGCCATTAAAACGATAAGTACTAATTAGCATTAACACGCAGTAACCAGATTGAATCCACAGGCGCAATTGCTCAAGTGTGGGCGACTGAGTTTGCGTTGCAATATTGAGTGCGGTTAGCTGCTGGCTAAAGTCTTGATGTACTAATTCAATCACGGCTTTTTTATTCACATCTCGCACCCCATCGATAAAGGGGATTGAGGCCGATTGACTAAATAGTTCCACCCCAAAACCTCGTCGATTAGCCGCAAGGGCTAAGCCTTGCGCGCTGCATCCGCCATGGCCACTGGTCATGAAAACGGTTGTCGCCTCACGCCAGATTTTAACTTCGTCTAAGCGGTTAGGTTGATAACTGCTATCTAAATAGGCAAAACTCATTAATAAACAGGAAGGGCCGCAAGTGAATGGTAGTGTTTGCACATACAAAGGCATGGCTAATACGCTACTCGGCCCAGGCGGATCGAGTCGTTTATGCATACGTAGACCATCAGCTAAATCATCATAATAATGCACTAAGGTTTTAAGTACCTTGTAGCCCATTTTTTGGTAAAGATTTTTTGCCGCTATATTGTCATTACGCACCTCTAGGCGTAATGTGATGAAACCTCGTGCAATGGCTTCTTGCTCGCATTGCTGAACCATTTTGTAGGCTAAGTTTTGCCCTCTAAAAGTACTGGCGACCGCGACAGAATAGAGTCGCGCGAGCTGAGTGCCACGGTTAAATAACACTAGCCCGTAGCCTGCAATTTGCTGTTCGATTTCGACCACTAGAAAGTAAGCCAATGGCGAGGTAATAAAGCGTTTCATTTGACGAGCACTAATGCGATCGCCGGGAAATGCCGCTAGCTCTAGTTGGTTAAGTGATGCTAAATCATTAGGAGTAGCTGCGCGCAGTAGCATGGTGAGTCTCGAGGATGAGCAACAATATAGTAGCAATTTAATCCTTTACCCTGATAAGAGGCAATCACTTTTTTATGGCGCGTTTTTTAATTGTAACTGATGAAGCTGGCGATTGGCGTCCTTACTTACCCAGTGAAAATATGGTGTCGGTAAACGACTATTTGGATATGGGCGCGTATGCTGATAGCAGTGCAACCCAAGTTATTAACTTATGTCGCAGTTATGACTATTTGAGCAGTGGTTATTATTGCTCGCTGATGGCAGAGGCGCGTGGCCACCGAGTGCTGCCTAGGGTAATGACAATTAATGATCTCTCGCAAGATCGATTTTTCAGTTTGCCGCAAACGGGCTTGGATAAACTACCTGCTGATGTGGCAGTGTTAAGTTTCAAAATCTATTTCGGCCACACTGATATCCCCGCACTGGAAAAAATGTGTCGTAAGATTTTTGAGCGCTTTACCGTGCCGGTTTTGGATATGAAGCTCCAGAAAGTGGCGGGTAAATGGCAAATTGAAAAAGTAGAGCCTTTTGCTTATCAAGATCTCAACGATAATGAGCAGGATTCTTTTGCTAAGTATTTAGAAGTTTTTTCGCAAAAAGTTTGGCGTATGCCTAAGCCTTCTAAGCGCTATCGCTACGAAATGGCGATGCTGGTGGATGAGCAAGAAAAGATGCCGCCATCGGATAAAGGCGCGCTAAAACGTTTTGTCAAAGCAGCAAATAGAATTGGCATGGATCTAAAGCTTATCGGCCCTAATGATATGGCAACGTTGGGTGAGTATGATGGCTTATTCATTCGCTCGACCACCAATATCAGCAATTTCACTTATCGTTTTGCTAAAGCAGCGGAAAAAATGGGCTTAGTCGTGATGGATGATACTGAATCTATTATGAAATGCACCAATAAGGTGTTTCTTACCGAGTTACTCAACCATAATAAAGTGCCGATGCCCAAAAGCATGATAGTTAAAGCGTCTGACCCTGACTGGGCCGATAACCTGATTGCAACGATTGGACTGCCGATGGTGCTTAAAGTACCAGATGGTGCGTTTTCATTGGGGGTGGTGAAGGTAAAAAGTCGCGAGTCGCTACTCGAGCAAGCCGAGATTATTTTTAGCCATAGTGCACTAATTTTGGCGCAAGAGTTTTTGCCGACCGATTTTGATTGGCGTATCGGTATTTTAAATCGTCAGCCGATTTTTGCTTGTCGTTATTATATGAGTCGTGGTCATTGGCAAATTTACCAACACCACCAAAGTGGACGAGTTAGCAGTGGTAGCTTTGATACCTTAGATTTAAAAATGGTGCCTAAATCGGTCGTTGATACCGCGCTTAAGGCGGCGAACTTGATTGGTGATGGTTTTTATGGCGTTGACCTAAAAGAGGTTGATGGTAAAGCTTGTATTATTGAAGTGAATGATAACCCGAGTGTTGATCATGGCGTGGAAGACTTATTCTTAGGTGATTTACTGTACGATCGGATCATGACTGAGTTTTTAAGACGGATTCAATTACGCGGTTTCTAACCGTCGTTTTTAACTCCCTGCGCCAGTGCTTCACTGGCGTTTTCTTCCTTGAAAACGAAATGTTACTGTCATCAGTTGTGCGTTGAATGAGGGCGGTCGGGTTAATCAGTTTAGTGACCGAGTGACATGGCCAATTCATTACCTTGATGCTGCAATTCATCAAGTTGTGACGCCAGTGATTCAGGGTTGATACTCAAATGCTCCGCTAACGCTTTTGGGAAACGTCCAACAATCGCTGCAGCTGGCACGCCTGCATTCCAAGCAAAGTTTACAAATACCGATAACCGGATCAAAATTGCTTCGGCCGACACCTCTTCAAATGATAATGGATCAAGCTGTTGTTCAATGGCATTAATGAAGGTTGCTGAAAAATTCCAGCGTCGAGCTAGCTCTACACCTACCTGGCTGTAGTCAAATCCTAAGACTTCACGCTCAGCCTCAATACGGCTTGCACCTTGGTTCATTGACATGTTTACGAGTGCCATTTCTTCTGGCAAGCTGGATTGCAGTAAGATTTCGCCGATATTGTGCATCATGGCACAGGTAAAGGCGGTTTCAGGCTCTACAGTGGTGTGCTTGGCGAGGGCTTTCGCTATGGTTGCTACGCGAAACGTGTCGGACCAAAATTTATTTTTGTCAAAACCAGGCGTGGCAGGAAAAGCGCTACTTATTCCGGATGCAATAACAATACTACGCATGGTGTTAAAGCCTAAACGAATAACTGCTTGCTCTATTGATGTCACTTCTTTGCCGCGGCGATAGGCAGCCGAGTTAGCCATCTTTATTACTTTTGCACTTAAAGATTGGTCCATCGCTATTTTTTTAGCGAGTACATCGATACGCGCATTATCGTCACCAAAGCTTTCCATTAGCTCGGCCAGTAGAGCGGGCACGACTGGGAGTTGTTTTAGTTTGGAAAATACTTCGTTTAATTGCATTGCGCGGATTCCTGCTTGGAGAAAAATAATATCAACTAGAATCATAGCAGGATGCTATTGCCTGCGACTATGTTTGCAAGCTTGATCTGTTTCACTAATTCCGCATAATGTGCGTTTAACGGCACAAATAAATCGCTATTATCGATTCATTTATCACTAAGGCTGGAAATTTATTCATTAATTAGACTATTCTTAGTGCGTTTGTCGACAGGAGTCTTTATCTAGGCATGGTTGCCGTTCTCTATATCTGGAGTGACCATGGTGCTATTTACTCTCTACTTCCGGCGCTTGCCATTAGGTAAGCTTGCTTCTATACAGCTTGGAGCTGGATATGAAGCCTGATCAAGCTCGCGCCATCATAGCTATTGCAGATAAAATTCGACACCAATCAAGTGCTGATTTCGATCCTCAGTCTGCGCAGTTAATTCAACACCTTTTTTCTCATAAGTCTGACGTCATATATCAATTAGTACAGCTCTCTTTACAGCAACAGCAAGACTTACTGGATATAAAAAGTGTTAATAATGAACTGCAGCGACAATTACAGCAGTTTGAAGATGTTAAACAAGAGCGGGTTTGGTTTCGCTGGTTAGAAAAAAGTAGCTAAGTCGGAGCGAGCGTTTCAATCGGGAAAAAAGACCAAGCAAGATGAAAGAAAAAATATAAATATTTACGCTATATTGGCAGAGTCGTTGGCTTAGCGATAAATAATAAAGCAAGGAGTTAGGGTGCAAGGATATGATGTCATTGGCGATGTCCACGGCCGTGCTAAACAGTTAGTCACTTTACTGCAACGTCTTGGTTATGAAATCCAAGGCGAGGCTTATTGTCATGCTTCACGCCAAGCTATTTTTATTGGTGATATTATTGATTATGGTCCCGATCAGCGAGCGACCTTAGCTATTGTTCGGAATATGGTTGCGGCGGGTAGCGCTCAAGTTATTTTAGGTAATCACGAGTTTAATGCCGTAGCCTTTGCTACCCCGGATCCCAAAGACGCTAAGCGGTTTTTACGTCCCCATACCAGTAAAAATCGAGTGCAACATAAGGCTTTTTTAGCTGAATATGCAGATGATCCTATTGCTTATAAAGAAACGATTAGTTGGTTAAAAACCTTGCCTTTATTTCTTGAACTTGATGGCGCCGCTTTTATTCATGCGGCATGGTCTAATGACTTAATAGAGCAAATAAGGCCCGAGCTCAATGCTGATAACAGCCTGCCTGATAAATTGTACGTCAGCGCAACGAAACGTGGTAGTTGGCAATTTCAGGTAGTTGAGCAGTTATTGAAAGGACCCGAAATAACCTTACCTCAGGGCTATGTTTTCAATGATAAACATGGTCATCAACGTAACGATATTCGTGCTCGCTGGTGGCTACAAAATCCGCTTAGTTATCGAGAGCTTGCGATCGTACCTGAGGGAGAAGAAGACAAAATACCCGCACAGCCTATTATCCAGCCACTGCAAAGTTTTGCTGTTTCACGTCTTGTGTTTATCGGCCACTATTGGTTAAGAGGGACCCCTCGGCCGCAATGTCGTCAGGTGGTTTGTACTGATTACAGTGGTGATGCTAAGTTAACAGCCTATCGCTGGTCATTTGAAGCTGAAGCGGATGCAATGAATTTTGTACAGGTTGGTGAGTCAGAAGTTGGTATGCCTTAAGTGATGTGATGGAGTTTAAAAAGGGGGCTTATCCAAGACTCTGGCTAATGAGTGTAAATTGCAGCTAAAAAAATGGGACGACACTCGAAAGTGTCGTCCCTTATAGTCAAAACATCATATTCCGTGATGTAAGGTGCTCCCTGCGCTCCCTGACTTATTACCTGATCCCTAGGTTTATCCGTTTCTCACGTCCTGTGAGTTGTCCTTTATTTGGCCATCCTAGCCTAACAAATCATCCTGATTCGTTTTCTGTCTCCATCCTGGAGGTGTCCTTTATGCTACTTCCTGTAGCGTGTCCATTCATCTTCCTGATTGCCAGATATCCTATCTGACATTGAGACCAAACATCCTGTCCGTGTCTCGTTGCTTCCTTGCGGGACTAAATATAAGTGATTTTGCATGAGGCTGAGCAAGCTAAAAATAAAAAAAATAAGGGAAAACCTATATGTTGTTTATGTTGATGTTGTTAAGGTGTTGTTATTAATGATTTATTTTGTTTTGGCTTCTGTTTTTTCGGTGGTAGATAGTAGGGTTATCTGATAAATAAAAAGAGAATAGCTTACGCTTGCTATGGCTAATATCTCACAAATATTTTTGATTTTTGAAATAGGGTTACCATTTATCGCTATTATCCCCAGTTCGTCTGCTGATTTTGACAATTCATCATGACAATGTAATGACTTTATCGCCACTTGTTGTGTGATCATCAGCACATTTGTTTTTCTAAGTTACCTTTGATACGAAACATTCCGTTCGTCTCTGACTCCTACCTAATAAGTAGTTGTGAGGCTTACTTATGGATAGCCAAAAAAAAGGCCGATAAAAATCGGCCAAAGAATGGGTGTAGATATATATTTTAGTGTAATTTGAAGCTGTTTAAGCGAGCCAGCAGTGTGTTTAGGGTTGCTGGTTCGATAGTTTTACAAATGTCATCAATGCTTTTAGTCTTGAATAGTTCGCTTAGTAGCGTGCATACGTAAGTTAAAGGTGCATTTTCAAAAAGTTTTGGATTGTGTAAATAATCACGTCCGCGTTCACGAACCCATTCAGCTGCGTCAACAGGGACGCTGAAACCACTGCTTTTCATGGTGTTATGAAGGGCAATTAATTGTGTACGATAATGTGTTAAATCAGAGCTTAGAGTGTTTTGGAAAGCGGCTACAGAGGCGAGAGCTTGAGCACCAGGTAAAATCTCTAACTTATGAATGTCGTTCATTGTATCTCCAAAATTTTGCTTTAATAAGTTAACAACTAGCCGCATCTAATGGCATCTAGCTTGAAATATGATTTGAGATTTGACCCATCTAATAGCTCAGTAGGCTACAGAATATTTATGTCAATATGACGACATCCAGCTCTTTTTTGCTTATTTGAGTAAGCTATTTTTGATAGTTAAACGAGCTACGTTCTAAGTTGACAGGTATAGTTTTAGCTGAGAAAGAGAAAAGCGCAATTTAAGAGTGACAATTTGTTGATAGGTAAGATGAGCGGCAGGAAAAACGTGATAGCCCGCAAAGAAATTCCTGTTTCCTGCCAGTGCCGGAAAGCTATGGCGCTATTGCTATACCTGTAGCGTTTTTATCCCTGAAAGCGAAAGTTTGCCGTAAACATGCTTTATCTGGCTGCGATAGTTCTAAGTATTACACTGGTTAATTATGCTTGCCAGCATCCTCAACTGCGAGTTGTGTGGCCTGTTGTTGTAGTTTTTTTCTATTTGGTTTTAACCCCTGCCATTGTGACCAAGGCAAAATATGCTTTGGTCTTTGCCAAGGAGCGAGCAGTTGTTTACTGTCCAGCTGTAGTTGTCTTGGCTGTGGTGCTCCTATCCAATCAACAAAAGCGGCGGCAATTTGACCAAACTCTGTGTTGCGAACGGGCACTATTATTAGGCTCTTGATATATGGCAGGCCCAGTAAGACTTGTTCTATTTGTTCTGGCTGTACGTTTTCACCACCCGAAATAAACATATTATCTTTGCGGCCATGGATAGAGAGGTGCTCAGCTGTTCTCGCACCTAGGTCTTTACTAGCAAAACCAAGACCTTGGTCAACGGCAATTAAGCGACCTAATTGTCGATAGCCCATAAACAAACAGGCTCCCTTTAATATGATTTCACCTTTACTTATTTCTACTTCGCGATCGGGTAATAATTGGTATTGCAGCGGCTGTTGGCTGGACGGTGTTAATTCAATACTGGCCACTTGCGAGCTCATCTCGGTTAGGCCGTAACTGGCAAAACATCTAAACGGGCTATTAGCTAGTTGTTTTATAAGGTTGTTATCTAATGCTGCTCCGCCAACTAAGACATAACGCAGTTGATTATTCGTGAATATAGCCGGTTGCTGCAGTAAACGGTAAGCCTGAGTGGGCACAAGGGAAGCGTGAGTAATGGGATAGTGTGTTAGGTCTTTAGCTATCACTTTGCTACCCAAAGCAATGCTACCGCCGACAAAAAATGCGCGAAAGACTAATGCGATGCCGCCAATATGAAACAGCGGTAGGCTGAGTAGCCAGCAGTCTTTGGCGTGAAACGGAATTAAGGTTTGTGAACCCAACGCGCTGTAATAATGGTTACTTAAGCTATGTTGTGCGGCTTTAGCCTCGCCACTGCTACCCGAAGTAAACACTAGAGTACTTGCTTGCGCTAAGCTGATTAAGGCTTGCTTATTATTTGGATTTGACTGGTGAATATCAATGCGTGTTATACCCGCTAGCGCAACCGGAGTTGGCGCAAAGTAATATTTTATTCCAGCTTGTCTGCAGCGCTGTTGTAGCTCTTTTTGGCTAAAGATTGGATTAAGCGGACAAAAAATAATACGTTGGCGCAAGCAAGCAAACATCATGATTAGTAAGATCAGCGCATCGTCATGGATCACCGCAAGTACCTCCCCTTGCGGAACTTGGCTTAACGATATGGCTGATATTTTATTATCAAGCTCCTCGTAGCTGAGCTTGGTACCATCATGTGAAAGGTAAATGGCAATTGCATCCCCTTGATTGCTTGCGTGTTGCTGTATCGGACAAGGCATCACTTCGGCCATACTTGCTCCATTTCTGAAGTGTTCAATGTATGGTTTTGCTTATCGCAAAAATATTTTTTGGTATCTAACCCAGGAGCTTCGTTGGGGGTCCATTTGCCCGCCAGAGTCGCCAGCACACTAAGTCCATATTGGCTTTCAAATGCGCAGCTAAGGATCGCACGTTTTTGCTGTTGTTTAGCTAACGCTAATAGTTGTTCAATACGTTTAAAACTGCCTACTAGCATAGGTTTAATGATAAAAGCGGTAATCGCTTGATGACTGAAAGCTGCTAACGGCCACATTGGCTGTTGCAGCTGTTCATCAAGTGCGATTGGCAATTGATATCGCTCTGCAAGGTACAAGCTGTCGCTTAATATTGCGCAGGGCTCTTCGATAAATACAATATTATTTTTTGGCAGCTGGCTGACAAATGCAGCCCCTTGTCCGCGATCCCAGCCTTGATTAGCATCGAGGCGAATTTGCAGTTGCGGGTTAAGTTTGACCAGTGTGTGAATAATATCCAGCTCTATGTTTGGGGCAAGACGAGCCACTTTAAGTTTGATTTGTGTTGGGTGCTTGAGGCTGAGGTATTGTGTGTGTATCTGTTCAATGCTGCCTTGTAATAAAGGAACATCGGCCGAAACCTGACTAGGCGTGATACCTTGATGTAAGCAATCCCAAGCAAAAGCGCTACTGGCGCAGTGAAATTGATGTTTAAGCTGCCCCGTTTTTACAGCTGTTATTATTTCAGCGATGGCTTGCTCTAAGCTTTCAGGGCTAAAGCCGGGAAGCGGTGCTATTTCGGCCCTCACTTCGCGGTTTAACTCAATGTTAAAGGCCTTAACAAGTGCGATATCTCGGTCGTTAAGAGTATGCTGCGCAAATGTCATTGGTCGTTTAAAGGCCAATGAGGTACGGTAAATTGCAATATCGCGTAGCATACTCATGTGCAGTTACGGATTGCGGCCAAATTTTTCAAAGTTTGGCGGACGCTTTTCGTTAAACGCATTGCGACCTTCTTGCCCTTCTTCGGTCATATAGAACAACATGGTGGCATTACCAGCTAGCTCTTGTAAGCCTGCTTGACCGTCACAGTCTGCGTTTAGGGCCGCTTTTAGGCAACGCAACGCCATTGGGCTGTTTTGCAGCATTTCTTTACACCATTGCACGGTTTCAAGTTCTAGTTGCTCAAGTGGCACCACGGTATTCACTAAGCCCATTTCAACCGCCTCTTGGGCGTTATACATACGGCATAAAAACCAAATTTCACGGGCTTTTTTCTGGCCGACAATGCGCGCCATATAGCTTGCTCCCCAGCCGCCGTCAAATGAGCCCACTTTGGGGCCAGTTTGGCCAAATTGAGCATTTTCGGCGGCGATGGTTAAGTCAGCCATCATATGTAATACGTGTCCACCACCTACTGCATAGCCCGCCACCATCGCCACCACAGGTTTTGGACAAGTGCGAATTTGACGTTGAAAGTCCAGTACGTTTAAGTGATGTACGCCGGATTCGTCTTGGTAACCTGAATCACCGCGTACTTTTTGGTCGCCGCCTGAGCAAAAGGCCAAGTCGCCCTGACCGGTAAGAATAATCACGCCAATTTGATCGTCGTAACGGGCTTCGTTTAACGCATGAATCATTTCTTTTACCGTAAGTGGACGAAATGCATTGCGCACTTGTGGGCGGTTTATGGTGATTTTGGCGATGCCATCGGCTTTATGGAAAAGAATGTCTTGGTAATCTTGAGAAAAATCTTGCCACGCTAATGCGGGCTTTATTTGCGAAGTTGTCATAACCAGCCTTGAATGGGTCAAAAATAAAAAAGTATCGCTTATGGGAGTTTATCGAGTATAAGGCGACTTATCTGATTAGCGTATTCTATTGGCTTGGCAAAGTGAATATTATGACCCGCCTCAGTAAAAAAGACTTTATTTAGCTGTGGGGTTGTTTTTTTTAAGATGTTGGCCAGCTGCGTAAATTTTAGATCCTGCTCGGCAACAAAATAACTAACAGGGCAAATTGCCTCAGAAATGACATGGCATAGGTTTTCTTGTTTGCCGAGTGACGTTGCTAACAACATTTTTCCTAAGGCTTTACCGTTGTTATGGCTACGCAGCTGACAAAGTTTTTGTCTTTGTTGTTCAGATAAATCTGCAAACACAGCTTGCAGATACCAATCGAGCAATACTTGATTAAGAGGTTCGGTGGTAAAGCGCTGCGCCCAGTTTTTATCATGGCTAATACGGGCCGCTTTTTCATTTTCTTGAATCAACCCAGTGTGAGCCGATTCTACAATTAACTGGCAAACTTGGCTTGGGTACATTTGTAAATAGTGCAACGCTATGCGGCCGCCGAGTGAGTAACCAACTAGATGGCAACGGGTGACCGCTAATGCTTGTAAGCATTGCTGGATAAGTTGGCAGCATTGCTGAAATGCTTGTGGTGCCGATAAGGTGACATTTTGGCTGTCACCGTGGCCAGGGAGATCAATGGTTATCCAGTTTTGCTCTGGGGCGAGATGGGCAATAACTTGTTGCCAGTCTTGACCGCTGCCTAAAAAGCCATGAATAAATAGCACTGGCGTGCTTTCGTGTTGCAGTTGATATTGGCAAGCCAGGGGTAAATTTGTCTTCATTAGGCGCTTAAGTCGGGCTGGAGCAAGTAAGCGAAATCAAGTTGTTTTATTTGCGCGGCGATAGTGCTGATCATTTCACTACTGGCTTTGGCTGGAACAGTTATTTCAATCAAGGTCGCACCTGGCTCAATTAAGGCCGAGGTGTAATCTAGTTCAAACTCTTGTTGCTCTTTTGGTTGCATGTAATTAACGCCAAACATAGCCGCAGCATTGGCAAAGTTTAAGCCGTGTGGCAGTTGGTAGCATTCACGGGCAGTTTGTTGATCATCGGGTAATGGTAAAAGGTTGAAAATACTGCCGCCATCATTATTGAGCACTATCACAACAAATGGGTTTTTAAGCTGTTTTAACAGGGCCATAGAGTTGAGGTCATGAAGCAAGGACGTGTCGCCAAGCAGTAAAGTGACGGGGCGATGATCTAATATTTTGCTAACCCCTATGGCACTGGCAAGTAAGCCATCAATGCCACTGGCTCCGCGATTAGTGAATATTTGTTGCTGTTTTGAATTTGCCTCGGCAAACATATCCATTAGCCGTACCGGTAAACTATTACCAATAAATAAAGCACTGTTGTCAGGAACTAAACGTGATAAGCCGTGCGCGACCGAAAACTCTGATAATTCATGTGACTGAGCAGCGATAAGCTGACTGATTTCAGCATCCGCTTGGTAAAGGTGCGCCGCCCAAGGGTGATGTTGCGCAACGGGATGGGCTGTGAGCCAAGTAACGGGGTCGATGTGAAAGTAGCTACCCATGCCATGGCTTGGGTCCATCAAGTCTGCCTGGCTTTGCACGCCAATAAATTGAGCCGAACTAGCTTGTAAAAACTGCTGTAAGCGTTTTGATACCAATCGGCAGCCAAATTGAATGATAAGTTCAACTTGGTTGAGGGCGGCGTAAAAATCAGGGTGATGCAGTAGCTGATCATAGTAATGTAACGACCAAGGGTGCCCTTTGCCACTGGATTGAATGTCCATTAACAATGGCCAACCTAAGGCTTGAGCAAAGCTGGCTATTTCATAAGCTTGTTCAGTATTGGCTAATTGACCCGCAATAATTAGCCCTTTTTTAGTCTGTAATTCAGGCCAATTATCAATTGGTAGTAACTTGCTTGGCGGAACGGATTTATTAATGTACGGCGATTCACTGCGTAACCAAGGGTTAATAGACGCTAAGTAATGACGTAGGTCTTGGCTTTTTTCTTTCGGGTAAAACGGCTCACGGAAAGGGCAGTTAATGTGAATGGGTCCTGCTTGTTGCTGTTGCAAATATAAGGCTTGGCCAATTTGTGCTAGTAAATAGTTAGCGTTAATTTCAGTGCCAGCTGGTGCTAAATTAACCGATGTCACCACATGAGAAGCAAATATGCCCACTTGATCGATAGCTTGGTTAGCACTGCATTGTAATAGTTCGGTGGGGCGATCTGCGGATAAAATTATTAATGGTGCGCCAGTGAGCTTGGCCTCAATGACGGCCGGATATAAGTTAGCCACCGCTGTGCCTGATGTGGTAATGATCGCCACTGGCGCTTGCTGCGCCTTGGCTGCACCGAGCGCGCAATAACCTAAACCGCGCTCATCAAAGTGGCTGTGTAAGGTAATGCCGTGATGTTCATGGGCGGCTAAAGTCAGTGGCGTTGAACGAGACCCCGGTGCCATGAAAACCTGATTGATGCCACCGCGGTACAAACTTTCAATAATTAACTGTGCCCATAAAAGACTAATGTTGCTAGCGGTAGTATGTTTCATAGGAGCCTCTTATGGTTAAACAACTGAGTTAGTTTAGTTTGAATAGTGACAAGGGCGTCGCTATTTTATGCTCTAACTCTTGCCATTCTAGCGCGGGATCTGAGCCTTTAACTATTCCTGCACCGGCAAATAATGTAATTTGATTATGTTGGATCAAGGCGCTGCGAATAGCTACCGCAAATTGGCTTTGTTGTTGACTTAAAACACCAATGGCGCCTGCGTACCAGCCTCTAGAATAGGGCTCATTTTGTTTGATAAATGCGAGCGCTGACTTTCTTGGTGTGCCACCCACAGCGGGGGTTGGGTGCAGCGCATTAAGTAAATCGTGGTCGCTGGCGTCTGGTTTTAAATAGGCGTGAATACGTTGCTTGAGGTGTTGTAGTTGGTTGAGTTTTAATATGCTCACTTTATCAAGTCCAATATCTAAACTGACCTTGCTGAGCTGCGCTAAAATATCATCAAGCACTAATTGATTTTCATGCTTTATTTTGTGGTCATGGAGTAGGGTGTGGCTCAGTTTTTCATCTTCTTCAGAGGAGATGCCTCGTGGCATGGTGCCAGCGAGTGATTCTGTGGTTAGACGTGCCCCGCTACGTAGATACAAACGCTCAGGCGTACAGCCGATAAAGTGTGAATCGGGCGTAAACGAAAACATAAATTGAAAACAGTTAGGATTAACCATTTGCCATTGGTGCAATAGTGCGTAGTGATCTACGCTGTTTGAGCTGGTTAATTGAGTTCGACGGGACAGCACCACCTTAGCAGTGTGTTGCTGAAATTGCTCATCGGTTACTTGTTCTACTAAGTTACGCCAATCCTGCTTATTTGGCGTGTCTTGCCGCTGCAAGATATGGATAGACTGTCTCGTTAAAGTTTCAGCTGGGTTAAGTGAGTCCAGTAATGCTAGGGTTATGTTTACTTGGCTAGCAAAATCAGATGTGGCCCAATATAGGTTACAAACTAGCTTAGTGACTCTGCCTTGGCGACGAATTTCCAAACGCGGCAATACAAATCGGCAGTGTGGAAAATCGGGCCAAGTTGCATGGTTTGAAAAGCCCATGCCACCGTAAAGTCTTGCTTTATTGATGTTTTCTGGCAGCTCGGCTTGATCTGTGTACCAAGCTTTGCCAATCGCCGCGACTTCACCTTGATCGTCTTTATCACTTAAATAAATTTGTGGATAGTGGGTTTGGGCTTTGAGCCAGCCAAGTAAAGAAACACTAGGTAATGAAAAACTCAAACTCAGGAAAACGCCTTCGGGCTGTTTGAGTTTAAGTAAGGCGTGTTTTAAGGCATTAAAAGCTGACATCAATATTTCGCAAAGGCTGGTAAAGCAACTTAAGGGGTAAGTCCAAACTACGTCTGTAGCGCCTGAAATCATCATTTCAACGGTGTTTGAACATAAAGGCTTGCTAATTTAACTGAAACTTAGAGAAAATGCAGCCTTATCGGTGCTTGGATATAGATGCAAACGCATTAAGAGATTTAATTAGGTATTAGTATTTTGACTCAAAAAAAATCATGGTTTTCTATTTGGTTGCCTGCTATTCGCCCTCGCACGTTGCCTCTCGCCTGCGCTTCGATTGTTCTGGCTGCTGGGTTAGCATGGCAGCATCAGGTATTTAACCCTTGGATTCTTATTTTGTGTTTGAGCACGGCAATTTTATTGCAAATCATTTCTAATTTGGCGAATGACTACGGCGATGCCGTTACAGGTGCCGACAACGAGCAGCGTATTGGCCCACAACGCACGATGCAAACCGGTCTTGTAACGCAGCAGCAAATGAAAACCGCGATCGGTTTAACGACGATACTGGCGGTCGCATCTGGGCTTATTTTATTAAATTATGTGTTTGCGGATCATTGGCAGCAGATGTTGGTTTTTGTTGGGCTGGGCTTATTGTCTATTTTGGCCGCGGTGACTTATACCATGGGTAAGCACCCATATGGCTATATGGGATTAGGCGATCTGTCGGTGTTTATATTTTTTGGTTTATTGGGGGTGTTAGGTAGCTTTTACTTATATGGCTTAGCCTTGCATGCAGTTTTGATTTTACCTGCGGTAAGTTGTGGTTTGTTAGCGACGGCGGTACTTAATATCAACAATACCCGAGATATCGACACCGACAAGCAAGCCGGTAAACACACTTTAGCGCTACGTTTAGGGCGCACACAGGCCTGTCGTTATCAGTGGTGGCTGTTAGCTGGGGCGGTGAGCAGTACCTTACTTTATCAATGGCAATTACCTTTTAGCAGTTTTAATTATTTATTTTTGTTAGCGCTTTGGCCATTGATGCAAGCCGCTCGTACTTTGCAACTTTGTCAAGATGGTGAACGTTTAAACGGCGCTTTGAAACAAACCGCACTCGCTAGCTTTGGTTACTGCTGTTTATTAGCTTTAGGTTGGGTTATGACATCGCCATAGGTTTAACCAGATCCGGCATTATAAAGAAAAATAGTCTAATCTTCATTTAGTTAATAGGAACTAGATGGTTGTTACTATGTTGGAAAATACGTCGCTACATAATCTTTTAATTGAGCATTACCAAAAAAGTACCGATGGTATTTTACTGTGCGATCATGGCAGTAAAGTGATAGAAGCCAATCAAGCCCTATGCAATATGTTTGGTTACAGTGCTGAAGAGATCACTGAGTTAACTTTTACCGACTTAATCGATGTTGATGTATCGAATATTCCAGCTTGCTTTTGCCAAGCTAAAAATCGTGATGCGGCGAACTTTCTTGTGGTACTTGAGCGCTACGTTCATCCTGACTCTGAAAATGTCTTATATATTATTCGCGATGAGTCTCACTCGGTCGAGGCAACTAAATCTGTTTTTGGTACCGAACAATCAACCAACCGCTTTAAAGAGCTACTTAAGAATTTACACAAGATCTCTGTTGAGCTAAGTAATAGCAATGATATGGATGAACTTTACCGTCGTACCATTGAGCTTTCTCTAGCCAAGCTTGAAATTGAACGTATCGCTTTATTCCTACTTGATGAAAAGAAAAATATGGTGGGTACTTTTGGTACTGATGAGTTCGGTCATGTTGTTGATGAACGCGATTATAAAAAGCCTTTAAGTCATTTCTCTATTGTGCTTGAAGCCATCACCCGACGTGATTACGTCACTGTGTACCAAGACCAAGATCTTGTTCATTTTGGTAAGAAAGTAGGTAAAGGCTGGCAAGCCATGGTGACCTTGTGGGATAAAGAAAAACCCATTGGCTTCTTAGCTGCAGATAACCTCATTCACCACCGTGCATTAACGCCTCATATAAGAGAAATATTTGGTTTGTTAGGTTCGGTGTTAAGCCATGTGATCATTAAAAAACGTGCTGAGTTCAGGCTGAAAAAAATGAATGAAGAGCTTGAATTAATTATAGCTAAACGCACTTTAGAATTAGAGCAGAAAATAAAGCAATTAATGGACACGCAAGAGAAGCTAGTGGAAGCTGAAAAAATTGCGTCTTTAGGTAACCTTGTTTCAGGGGTGGCTCATGAAATTAACACCCCCCTTGGTGTGTCGATTACGGCAGCATCTCTGCTGCGGGAAACAACCCAGCAGCTTTGTGACATGATGGCAACAGGTAGCATTAAGAAGTCAGCCTTACAATATGTGGCTGATACTTCTAAAGAAAGCATTGATCTTATTGAGCATAATTTAGACCGAGCAGCCAATTTAGTGAAGAGCTTTAAGGCGCTAGCTGTGGATCAAACGTCCGACAACTTAGTCATTTTGCATCCCCATAATGTGGTAAAAAATATTTTGCTGAGCTATCACCACGAGCTAAAAAATAAACCTATTACCGTAAAAAATGAGATTTCGTTTGATCTTGCTGTACGTAACTATTCGGGCGCTTTAGTGCAAGTGGTGCTGAATTTATTACTTAACTCGGTGCAGCATGGCTTTAACGAAGGGCAGGGCGGTGAGATTAACATCACTGCTGAAGCTGCTGAGCAGGGGATTGTTATTCATTATTCTGATACCGGTAAAGGTGTTGCTGAAAGTGATTTAAAGTTAATCTTTGAGCCATTTTATACCACGGCAAGGCAAGTTGGAGCTGGGCTCGGTTTAAATCAGGTTTATAATTTGATCTCCCAGAAAATGTCTGGGGAGATTAGGGCCAGTTTGCCTGAGCGAGGTGGTTTAAAGTTTGATATCTATTTGCCCAACTTGTAACGGCGTTGTTTCGCCTGCTTTAAAATTTTTTCCTTTTCCTCGTTATCACTATCATGCCAAGCAATTATTTCATCTAGGCTGCGATGGCAACCTAAGCAGATATCTTGCTCATTAAGACAACAATTACGTACACAGGGGGATTTTATTTCAAAACTATTCATCTGTGACGTCCTCTAAAACTGCTCCAATAGGGTAACTTTAGCTTATTTTATGTACTCACTCACCATTGGCGTGTATAGGGCGAGATCCCGAACATCTTTTAATCAATCCGAAAATGCTCTGAACAGAGATATTTGTTCAATGGATCAGTGCATAAAGTCATCCATTATAAACTCAGTATTCTGATCCCCTAATTTAAGGAATAGTTATTTATCTACTTCGCCCTTTAGTTTCGTTGATGGGTTGATTATACTGCGGGTTCTTGTCGGAGTGCCAAAGGGAGTTTTTCCTTGCGGCTGAGACTGCAATTGCAGGATCCGTGGAACCTGATTGGGTTAAGACCTACGAAGGGAACAAGGCTAAACCTTTAAAAAACAGATCTAATATAGGTTTATACTTCCACCTCTCGGCAAGCAATTCATCACACTTAACTGGAATCAAGGTGAAAATTGCTTATGGCTATCAGCAGAAGAGAAGCGCGTAAAGCGGCTCAAGAATACATTCAAAACCTCGGCAACGAGTCTTTCCCAAATTCAGAAAAAATCTTTATCGAAGGGACATTACCGGGCGTGAAGGTGGCAATGCGCCAAATTCATCAAGCCGATACCTTTATTGGCGGTACTGAAGAAAATCCACAATTTGAATCCAATGAACCTATTCCGGTTTACGATGCGTCTGGTCCTTACACCGATCCTAATGTTGATATTGATGTCCACAAAGGCTTACCTAAGCTACGCCAACAATGGATTTTAGATCGTAACGATACCGAAGAATTAGAGGGATTAACCTCACAATTCAGCCAACAACGTATGGCTGACGAAGGGCTAGATCATATCCGTTTTGAGCATTTACCTAAGCCATTACGCGCGAAAGCGGGTAAAAATGTCACGCAAATGCATTATGCGCGTCAAGGTATTATCACGCCTGAAATGGAGTACATCGCTATTCGTGAAAACATGGGGCGTGAGCGTGTACGCAGCGATTTACTGAAGTTCCAACATAAAGGTGAGAACTTTGGCGCGAACCTGCCTGAGAATATTACGCCTGAGTTTGTGCGCAAAGAAGTCGCCGAAGGCCGCGCTATTATTCCGTCAAACATTAACCACCCCGAGTCTGAGCCAATGATCATTGGTCGTAATTTCTTGGTGAAAGTTAATTCAAACATTGGTAACTCGTCGGTGTCTTCATCCATTGAAGAAGAGGTGGAAAAATTAGTATGGTCGACTCGTTGGGGCGGCGATACGGTAATGGACTTATCAACTGGTCGTTACATTCATGAAACTCGTGAGTGGATTTTACGTAACTCGCCAGTGCCAATTGGTACTGTGCCTATCTATCAAGCCCTAGAAAAAGTAAACGGCGTGGCGGAAGACCTTAACTGGGAAATTTTCCGTGATACTCTGATTGAGCAAGCGGAACAAGGGGTTGACTACTTTACGATCCACGCCGGTGTATTACTGCGTTATGTACCGATGACAGCAAAACGTCTGACCGGTATTGTATCGCGTGGTGGTTCAATCATGGCGAAGTGGTGTTTGACATACCATAAAGAAAACTTTGCTTACGAACACTTCCGTGAAATTTGTGAAATCTGTGCGCAATATGATGTTGCCCTTTCATTAGGTGACGGCCTACGTCCAGGCTCGGTGGCGGATGCTAACGATGAAGCGCAATTCTCGGAACTGGAAACCTTAGGTGAGCTGACTAAGCTTGCGTGGGAATACGATGTTCAGGTGATGATCGAAGGCCCAGGTCACGTGCCGATGCAAATGATCAAAGAGAATATGGATAAGCAGTTAGATGTGTGTCATGAAGCGCCTTTCTATACCTTAGGTCCATTAACTACCGATATCGCACCGGGTTATGACCATATCACTTCGGGTATCGGCGCTGCACAAATCGGTTGGTATGGTTGTGCTATGTTGTGTTATGTGACACCAAAAGAGCATTTAGGCTTACCAAATAAAGATGACGTAAAAACTGGCTTAGTGACATACAAGCTAGCGGCTCACGCGGCTGATTTAGCTAAAGGTCATCCAGGCGCACAAATTCGCGATAATGCCTTATCCAAAGCTCGTTTTGAATTCCGCTGGGAAGATCAGTTTAACCTTGGTTTAGACCCTGATACCGCACGCGCGTACCATGATGAAACCTTGCCACAAGAGTCTGGCAAAGTGGCGCATTTCTGCTCTATGTGCGGTCCTAAATTCTGTTCCATGAAGATCACTCAAGATGTACGTGATTATGCGGCGAAATTAGAGTCGGGCGATATCCAAATTAAGTTACTTGATGAAGTCGTGACTATCTCGCCAGAAGAAGGCATGAAGCAGAAATCAGAAGAATTTATTGAAAAGGGCGCTGAAATATATCAGCCTCAAGTTTAATTCTTTGAGTTAAATGAAAACCATCTATCGCCGCTTATGCTGTGATGGATGGTTTTAATGCAGGCTTTTGCTGGTGGAGAAATAGAATGGACAAAATCTCAGATTTTACGCCCATTGTTTGGACAATAGCGGGGAGTGATTCGGGTGGTGGTGCTGGGATCCAAGCGGATCTGCATACTATTAATGCCTTAGGTGGTTATGGATGTAGCGTTATCAGCGCTGTTACCGCACAAAACTCTGTAGCGGTACGCTTAGTTGAATCGGTTTCTGATGGGATGTTTTTAAGCCAACTAGATTCATTAGCTGAAGATATGCCCGCGGATGTAATAAAAGTAGGGTTGTTGACAACAGTTAGCCAAGTAGAGATTTTAGCGAAATTTTTAGCTGAGCTAGACGTTAAGCCTTATGTTATTTACGACCCGATCGCTGTTGCTTCCAGTGGTGCGAACATGGCACAGGTAGGCTTACAGCAAGCTGTGTTGGATACCCTACTGCCTTTCATTGATTTACTGACTCCTAATGCTGATGAACTTGAAATCCTGACTAAAGTGATTATTACTTCTAGTCATGATATTCGCCGCAGTGCCCAAGTATTATTGGACAAAGGTTGCGGCAGTATCTTAATTAAGGGCGGCCATCTTGAGTTAGTTGATGACGTGTGCATGGATTTTTGGACCAATGGCGAGCGTGAAATTGTGCTTGGCACGACACGTATCGATAGTCCTCATAGTCATGGCACGGGCTGCAGTTTATCGTCAGCCATTGCTACTGTGCTGGCATTAGATTACCCAATTGAAGACGCTTTGGTGTTAGCGAAAGCGTATCTAAACCAAGGTTTAAAAGCCGCTTCGAGTAAAGGCAAAGGACCTGGTCCGGTGGCACACTTAGGCTGGCCTACCGATCCTAAGCATTTTCCTGATGTGATTTTACCCGGCTCTGAGTTAGGCCGCTTGCTTAATTTACAAGGTGAGTTAGCGGAAGGCCAAGGGTTTGCCAGTTGTGATACTGACAAGTTAGGTTTGTATCCGGTGGTAGACTCGGTTGAGTGGTGTCAAAAGCTACTTGATATGGGTATAAAAACACTGCAACTGCGCATTAAAGACAAAACTGATGACGAAGTGGAAGCGGATGTGATCGCGGCCATCGCGTTGGGGAAACAGTACCAAGCGCGTATGTTCATTAATGATTATTGGCAACTGGCCATCAAGCATGGCGCATACGGCGTACATTTAGGTCAAGAAGACCTAAATGATGCGGTGTTGCCACAAATTAGTCGGGCTGGTTTACGCTTGGGTTTAAGTACCCATGGTTATTATGAAATGCTGCGCGCAAAAAAACTCAAGCCAAGTTATATCGCGTTAGGCCATATTTTCCCGACTCAAACCAAAGACATGCCATCACGGCCGCAAGGTTTAATTCGGTTAGAAAAGTACGCTGCATTAATGAATGATATTCCCACTGTGGCTATTGGTGGGATTAATCTTGAGCGCGCGCCACTCGTTTGGCAAACCGGTGTTGGTAGTATCGCAGTTGTTACGGCGATTACGCTGGCCGATGATCCCCAAGCGGTTGTCGATGAGTTTAATGCGGTGATGGAGTCCTAAATTGATGCTCTCGGATGCGGAAACCTTAAGATACAGTCGCCATTTACTGCTCAGTAACGTTGGTGAAGCGGGTCAGCTGAAATTAAAGCAAGCTAAAGTGTTGATTATGGGAATGGGCGGTTTAGGCGCGCCAGCTTCTATGTATTTAGCTGCAGCTGGCGTGGGTAACTTAGTGTTGGCAGACTTTGATGAATTGGATGTATCTAATTTACAACGCCAAATTAGTTACGATGCCAGCCAAGTGGGACTGCATAAGGTGGATGCCGCTAAAGCACGTTTAGCTGGACTGAATTGTGAAGTCCGTATTCGTGGCATTAAAAAGAAAATGGATGCGAAGCAATTAGCGATGGAAGTGGCGATGGCTGATTTAGTGCTCGATTGCACCGATAATCTCTCCAGTCGCCATTTAATTAGTCAAGTGTGTTGCCAAGCTAAAAAGCCGCTTATCGTTGGCGCTGGCATTCGCTTGGAGGGCCAGTTAATGATGTTTGACTTTAGTCAGCCTGATAGCGCGTGTTACCACTGTTTGTTTCCTTCAACGCAAGAGCAGACGCTCAACTGTTCCAATTCGGGAGTGCTAGGCCCGATAGTCGGTACCATTGGCTCATTACAAGCCTTGGAAGCCATCAAATACCTAGTGGGATTGCCGAGCGGGATCAACAATCAGCTAAAGCTGTTCGATGGTCTCACCCTTAACTGGCAAAGTTTTGCTATTTCTCGAGATCCGGCTTGTCCGGTATGCAGTGCCCATGAATGAAATCACAATAACAATTAACGGTCAGCCGCATCAGGTTGAGCCGCAAACCAGTGTTTTGGATCTATTGACGACTTTAGGCCATGCCGAGCAGGGCATGGCGCTGGCCATTAATCAGGCGATTATTAGTCGTAGCGAGTGGTCTGAACATTTACTACAGCAAGATGACGATATTTCCTTGTTTCAAGCCATCGCAGGAGGCTAATAATGTTAACAATTGCCGATAAAACTTTTAGCTCCCGCCTATTTACAGGAACGGGGAAGTTTTCTGATAAGCAAAGTATGGTTGATGCATTGGCTGCATCTGGCTCGCAGCTGGTCACGATGGCGCTTAAGCGCGTGGATATGAAAAATCGTGACGACGATATTTTAGCGCCATTGATTGCTAATGGCATGAACTTATTACCCAATACATCTGGTGCTCGCACTGCTAAAGAAGCGGTATTTGCTGCTAAGCTAGCCCGAGAAGCATTGCAAACCAATTGGGTGAAATTAGAAATTCATCCTGATCCTAAGTATTTGCTACCGGATCCGATTGAAACCTTGAAAGCCGCAGAAGCGTTAGCGCTTGAAGGGTTTGTGGTTTTGCCTTATGTGCATGCGGATCCTGTTTTATGTAAGCGACTTGAAGACGTTGGCTGCGCCGCTGTGATGCCATTAGGCGCGCCGATTGGATCCAATAAAGGTATTCGCACCCAAGATTTCTTAGAGATCATTATTGAACAAGCTAATGTTCCAGTGATTGTCGATGCGGGGATCGGCAGTCCAAGTCATGCCGCTCTCGCGATGGAGCTTGGCGCAGATGCTGTGCTAGTTAATACCGCGATAGCAGTGGCGCGCAACCCTGTTGCTATGAGCCGAGCTTTTGCCTTGGCAGTACAGTCGGGCCGCATGGCATATGAAGCGGGATTGGCAGGTCAAGTACAACAAGCTGTGGCATCAAGCCCGTTAACAGCTTTCTTGGAGGAAGCATGAGCTTCGCCGAGCAGTTAAAAGCCCTTAATTGGGATGATGTACGCCTTTCTATATATAGTAAGACTGCTAAAGATGTTGAGCGCGCATTGTCTAAACCACGTTTGAACACGGAAGATTTTAAAGCGCTGATATCGCCTGCCGCCGAACCGTATCTTGAGCAGATGGCGCAAAAATCGATGGCATTGACGCAGCAGCGCTTTGGTAAGACGGTGCAGTTTTATATTCCTTTATACCTCTCGAATATGTGCAGCAACATTTGTACTTATTGTGGTTTTTCGATGGGCAATAAAATTCGCCGCACTACATTAGACATGGTGCAGTTAGAAGCGGAGCTGAAAGCCATTAAGAAAATGGGCTTTGATCATATCTTGCTGGTGACAGGCGAATCGGAAAAGAAAGTGGGCATGGATTATTTTCGTCAGGCATTCCCGCTGATCAGACAATATTTTTCACATATTACGATTGAAGTGCAGCCACTCGATCAAGATGAATACGAAGAGTTGATCGAGCTAGGATTGGATGCGGTACTGGTCTATCAAGAAACTTATAACCCAGTGACCTATGCCGAACATCATCTCAAAGGTAAAAAGTCTGATTTTTGGTACCGTTTGGAAACAGCTGATCGCTTAGGCCGCGCTGGCGTGCATAAAATAGGTGTTGGCAGTTTGATTGGCTTAGAAGAATGGCGCACCGATTGTTTTTATGTCGCGTCTCACTTAGCTTATCTAGAAAAACATTATTGGCAAACGCGTTATACCCTTTCGTTTCCTCGATTACGTCCTTGTGAAGGGGGCTTTCAACCTAAATCGATCATGACAGATAAACAGTTGGTCCAGTTAATCTGCGCTTATCGTTTATTTAGCCCCGAAGTTGAATTGTCGTTGTCGACTCGAGAATCGGAACATTTTCGCAATCATGTCATTCCGCTAGGCATTACGACTATGAGTGCGGGCTCAAGCACACAACCGGGTGGTTATGCTGAAACGGCTGAAAAAGCTTTGGAGCAATTTGAAATATCCGATGATCGCACACCTGCGGTAGTAGCGGATATGGTGAAAGCCAAAGGTTATGAGGTGGTATGGAAAGATTGGGATCCCAGTCTCAGTCAATAATTACGATTTGTGCCCATCCGTCACTACCGATAGCAGACCTTGTGCAATACGTTGCCAAGGTCTTTTTTATTGAACTCGTGTCAGGAGCGGTTGATATTCAATCAAATTAAGGTGGTTTTTCTGTGTAAGTTGTGGATAACTTGAGTGCAACTTGTGAGTGTAATTTAATTACAATTTTTCGTTAAAAAAGCCTTGCACCAAAATCGAATCTCCCTATAATGCGCAACCACTGAGACGGCACAGCGCAAGGCGCAACGCAACATCAGGTGGTTAAGAA